>NZ_JCBANN010000091.1:0-14523 GCF_059761975.1 Achromobacter sp. 46006 | reverse complement strand
CCGCCGGTCTCCTACCGGCGGCGGCCTTTTCGTATTTTCACGCAGGAGATCCTTGCCTATGAGCGCGCCAACCAGTGACGATAGCCATCTGTGGGTGACGTGGGACGACTACAACCGCTTGATCGAGCGCCTGGCCTTGCAGGTGCATCAGTCCGGTTGGGAATTCGACAAGATTCTGTGCCTGGCGCGTGGCGGCATGCGCGTTGGTGACGTCATGTCCCGCATTTTCGATGTGCCGTTGGGCATTCTGGCGACCAGCAGCTACCGCGAGGCCGCCGGCACCAAGCAAGGCGACATGGATATTGCGCAGTTCATCACCATCACGCGCGGCACGCTGTCCGGGCGGGTGTTGCTGGTGGACGACATGGTCGATACCGGCAAGACCTTCATGAAGGTGTACGACCACCTCAAAAGCCAGTTCGCCGACATCACCGAATTGCGCAGCGCCGTGCTGTGGTGGAAGGGGCATTCCCAGGCGCAGCCCGATTACTACGTCGACAAGCTGCCGACCAACCCCTGGATCCATCAGCCGTTCGAGGATTACGACAGCCTGCGTCCGCACCAGCTGGAAGCCTGGATCCGCAAGGGTTCGAAGGGCTGAAATTATAGGGGGGACGGATGGTCTGGCGATCCCCGCCGCCCATGCGCGGCGCGATCATGCGAGGGCAGGGTGCCAGACTGTTCCCCCGGTAGTCAAAATAGCCATGACCATGCTAGAATCGCTGGTTATCGCTAAACCGAACTTGGCTTGTTACTCTTTAGGTAGTCTTTGGGTAACGCAACCGGCCCTGGAGACTCTTGCCAGTCAGCAGCCAGCCGGCCCTAGAGCCAGCCGATTTTAGGACTTTAGCGCTGCAAGGCTCTTGGCGCTGGCGCGCTGGAAGCGAAGAGGCCGGCGGGCAGGGAATCCTGTGCGCGGGGCTCTTGAAATCTTGGTCCGGACAGCATGCGCGATTACTATTGTCGCGTGCGTAGTCTGCGGCCTGAGCTTACAGGCGGTTCGCCGTCCGGAACCACGTGGCGTTGCTGGTAAGCAAGCCAGGTTTGTCATCAACTTTTGTTACCCTACAAGCAGGCCAATCACTTTATGCCTATCGTTCGACTGAAGGAAAACGAACCGTTTGAAGCCGCTCTGCGCCGCTTCAAGCGCACCATCGAAAAGACCGGTTTGCTCACCGAACTGCGCTCGCGCGAGTTCTATGAGAAGCCCACGGCCGAGCGCAAGCGCAAGCACGCCGCCGCTGTGAAGCGTCACTACAAGCGCATCCGTAGCCAGCAACTGCCCCCGCGCCTGTATTGATTTCTGATTCCCGAATCTATTGATTCCAGAATCATTCATCCAGGAATTACTCGCCCGGGTCGACGTTGTCGATGTAGTCGGGCGATACGTGCAGTTGCGAAAGGGTGGGGCCAACTTGCTTGGCCTGTGCCCCTTTCATAACGAAAAAAGTCCGTCGTTCACTGTCAGTCCCACCAAGCAGTTCTATCACTGCTTTGGCTGCGGAGCGCATGGCAGCGCCATCACCTTCCTGATGGAACACACGGGCGCCAGTTTCCCCGAGGCCGTGCGCACGCTCGCGGCTTCGGCGGGAATGACGGTCCCCGAAGAAAATCGCAGTCCCCGCCAGCAGCAGGAAACCGCGCGCCGCAAGGCCGAGGAGTCCCGCCATACGCAGGTGCTGGACGCCGCTCAAGCCCATTACCTGAAGCAGTTGCGCGCATCGCCCGCCGCGATCCGCTATCTGAAGCAGCGCGGGCTGACCGGCGAGATTGCGGCGCATTTCGGCCTGGGCTGGTCCGGCACGGACCGGCATGGGCTGTCGCAGGTTTTTCCGAATTACGAAGATCCCACGCTGGTGGAGTCGGGTCTGGTCATCGAGTCCGAAGACGGGCGGCGCTACGATCGCTTCCGCGAGCGGGTCATGTTCCCGATCCGCAATGCACGTGGCAGCCTGATCGGCTTTGGCGGCCGCATCATCGGCAAGGGCGAGCCCAAGTACCTGAATTCGCCGGAAACGCCGCTGTTTTCGAAGGGCCAGGAGCTGTACGGCCTATGGGAGGCCCGCCAGGCGATTCGCCAGGAAGGCCAGGTCATCGTGGTCGAAGGCTACATGGACGTAGTCGGACTGGCGCAGCAGGGTATCGCCAATGCTGTCGCGACCTTGGGCACTGCCACCACGCCGGACCACGTCAAGAAGCTGTTGCGCACCAGCGACAAGGTCATCTTCAGTTTCGATGGCGACGGCGCGGGCCGTCGCGCCGCGTGGCGTGCGCTGCAGGCGTGCCTGCCGGTGCTGCGCGACGATATCGCCATCCGCTTCCTGTTCCTGCCGGCCGAGCACGATCCGGACTCGTACGTGCGCGAACTGGGTGCCGAAGCCTTCCGCGCCTGCCTGGGCGAGGCGGCGGCGCTGTCGCGCTTCCTGCTGGATGAGCTGGCCTCGCGCCACAACATGGACGAGGCCGAGGGGCGCGCCAGTTGCCTGCATGAGGCCAAGCCACTGCTGGCTTCCATTCCCGAGTGCGCTCTGCGCGTGCAGATCGAACGGGAAATGGCCAGGCTGGTGCAGCTGACGCCCGAAGAAATGGCCCAAGTGCTGGCGCAACAGCCGGCCAAGCCGTTTGGCGCGCCGGCCAGGCCGGCGGCGGCCGAGGCAGGGACAGGGGGAGGCGCGGTGGTGCCGCATGACGGCGGCCCGGCGGATGCCGGCTACGATTTCGGTGGTCATGAGTTCCATGACATCCCGGCCGAAGAAGGGGACTATGCCGACTATGGCCAGTTTGCTTCGCAGGGCAGCGGCGAGCAGGGCGGTGCCTGGCATGGCGGCGCCGGTCAGCACGACTGGAAAGGCAAGGCCGATTGGAAAGGCAAAGGCGACTGGAAGGGCAAAGGCGACTGGAAGGGTGGCAAGGGCAATTGGAAAGGCAAGCGAAATGAGATCGGCGGCTTCGAAGGGCGCCGCACCATGCCGTCGCTTGCCAAGCGCTTACTGAGCCTTTTGCTGGCGCATCCGGAGCTGGTGGACTCGATGGGAGACCAGCAGCTTGAAGTCATCGATCACGGCCCCCATCTAGGGTTGGTAAGGGACCTGATCATGCTGGCTCAATCCAGTGGTGCGCGTCATGTGGGTGCCCTGCTGGAGGCTGCCGAGCCTGATTCGGACTTGGCGACGGTGCTCAAGGGCTTGCGGGCCGATATCCTGTCGCAGGAAGATCTGCCGGATCCGCAGACGGAATGGGACGACGCCCTGCGTCGTATCGAGTTTGATTCCGCCAAGGCGGAAATGGCCAGATTGGCGGCGGCCGGCCTGGCCTCGGAAGAGGCGCGCAAGCGCTATCTGGAGTTGTCCAGTCGCATGCTGGTGCTCAAGGGTGCCGGCATACGCTAAATGCGGTAAAATCAAGGGTTTTCCGCCGCGCAAGGTTGGCCAGCCGTTTGATGCCCGATGGGGTCCGGGGCCGGGGTCTGGGGTCCGGGATGGGCGCTGACGGGTTTGGGGCCGACAAGTTTGGCGTTGACCAGTGAGAGGCGATATGTGGGGCTGTATGGCTGATATGGGGCCGGTATGGCCTCGATGTGGCAGGCGGAATGTTCTTTCCGGCGGACGGAATCTATTTCGGTTGCTGGAATCTAATAGTTTTAGGGTTTGATGGGCGAATCTGCTGGGATCCAGCCAAGGATCGGCTGACGTGTTTGCCGGATTGGTGATGGTACCGAGATTGGGTGGGGGCTCCCGGGGGAGTCGTCGGGGCGGGAAAGCTCCGGTACCCGCGCAAAAGGGCGGATGTGTGCATCAAACTTGTTACATAGTTAATTAATATAGCTGAGCGGTGAATCACGCAGTCCGGCGGCGGTTGTCTTCGCGTCGCGTCTGAGGTTTGGGTGCTGTGTCTATCCAGCTGCCAAGGGCAAGGCCCGACAGGCAAGCAACGCCTATTTATAGGCAGGCAGCCCCCCTCGACGCCCGGGACCCGCCGCGGGATGAGGCCATGTACGTCAGGCGTCCGTCCGGTATTGCACCGAAATGGCGCCAGGCGGGCTCGCAAGAGCCGGCGCTGCGACCAACGCAGCCGCAGGGTTTCCGCCGATTCACCTGATTTACCCGCTAGGATGCCGCGCCGGGCCCGTTGCCCGGCGGTGGCGCCACGCGGTGCAACATGCCCGAACGGGTTGCGACGACCACGGAAGCGACTATGACCAAATCCACCGGCAAATCCTCCTCTGCAATTGACGCCACCGACACTCCGGCCACCAAGGCCAAGCGCGTCGTGAGCATGGCGGCGGAAAAAGCGCCCGCCAAGACGGCGGTGAAGGTCGCCAAGCCTGCCGCCAAGACGGCCGCCAAGAAAGCGGCGGCAAAGACGGCGGCGGCCGACAAGCCTGAGAAGGTGACCAAGGCTCGCGCCAAGAAGGCCGAGGACAAGCTCGCCGACCTGGTCGGCAGCGCGCGTCCGGCCCCCAGCGGCCGCCGCCCGGGGCGCCCGGCCAAGAATGCCAACAACGATTCCGACGGTTTCGACGATTCGATGGACGGCGAAGGCGAAGTCCTGCCGGACCTGAAGCCGCCCAAGCGCGGCGGCAAGCGCGGCAAGGCCGACCCCAAGGACCTGATCGCCCGCGGCCCGGTCTCGGCCGAAGAATACGAAGCCCGCCGCAACCGCCTCAAGCAGCTGATCAAGCTGGGCAAGGACCGCGGCTACCTGACCTACGGCGAAATCAACGACCATCTGCCTGATGACCTGGTCGACGCCGAAGCCATCGACGGCATCATCAGCACCTTCAGCGACATGGGCATTGCGGTCTACGACCAGGCGCCCGATGCCGAAACGCTGCTGATGAGCGAAAACGCGCCGGTTGCGTCCAACGACGATGACGTCGAAGACGAAGCCGAAGCCGCGCTGACCACCGTGGACTCCGACTTCGGCCGCACCACCGACCCCGTGCGTATGTACATGCGCGAAATGGGCTCGGTGGAACTGCTGACGCGCGAAGGCGAAATCGAAATCGCCAAGCGTATCGAAGACGGCCTGAAGCACATGGTCATGGCCATCTCGGCTTGCCCGACCACCATCAACGAGATCCTTGCGCACGTCATGCGCGTGCGTGAAGGCCAGGCGCAGATCGATGAAGTGGTCGACGGCCTGGTCGATCCGGAAGACGGCGAAGAGTACGCCGGCGCCGGTGTCACCGCCGACGAAGACGAAGGCGACGACGGCCCCGCCGGCGGCATGTCCAGCAAGCAGTTGGAAGACCTGCGCGTGAAGGCGCTGGCCAAGTTCGACGAGGTTGGCAAGCAGTTCGACAAGATGCGCCTGTCGTACGAAAAGGACGGCTACAAGTCGGACATCTACGTGCGCGCGCAGGAGTCGATCCAGAACGAACTGATGGGCATCCGCTTCACCGCCAAGATGGTCGAGAAGCTGGCCGACACGTTGCGCAGCCAGGTGGAAGAAGTGCGTCAGCTCGAGCGCGCCGTCCTGCACACGTGTGTGGACCGTGCCGGCATGCCGCGCACGCATTTCATCAAGGTGTTCCCGGGCAACGAAACCAACCTGCAGTGGGTCGTCGACGAAGTGGCCGCCGGTCATCCGTACGCTGAAACGCTGGAGCGCCAGATCCCCGCCGTGCAGGAACTGCAGCAGAAGCTGATCGACCTGCAGACCCGCGTGGTGCTGCCGCTCAAGGACCTGAAGGACGTCAACAAGCGCATGGCCACTGGCGAAGCCAAGGCCCGCAAGGCCAAGCGTGAAATGACCGAGGCCAACCTGCGCCTGGTGATCTCGATCGCCAAGAAGTACACGAACCGCGGCCTGCAGTTCCTGGATCTGATCCAGGAAGGCAACATAGGCCTGATGAAGGCCGTGGACAAGTTCGAGTACCGTCGCGGCTACAAGTTCTCGACCTACGCGACCTGGTGGATCCGTCAGGCCATCACCCGTTCCATCGCCGACCAGGCGCGCACCATCCGTATCCCGGTCCACATGATCGAAACGATCAACAAGATGAACCGGATCAGCCGCCAGATCCTGCAGGAAACCGGCGCCGAGCCGGATCCCGCGACCCTGGCGCAGAAGATGGACATGCCCGAGGACAAGATCCGCAAGATCCTGAAGATCGCCAAGGAGCCGATCTCCATGGAAACGCCCATCGGTGACGACGACGATTCGCACCTGGGCGATTTCATCGAGGACACCTCGACCCTGGCGCCTTCCGATGCCGCGCTGCACGGTTCCATGCGCGACGTCGTCAAGGAAGTGCTAGACTCTCTGACCCCGCGGGAAGCCAAGGTGCTGCGCATGCGTTTCGGTATCGAAATGAGCACTGACCAGACCCTGGAAGAAGTGGGCAAGCAGTTCGACGTCACGCGTGAGCGCATCCGCCAAATAGAGGCTAAAGCGTTGCGCAAGCTGCGTCACCCGAGCCGGGCCGACAAGCTGAAGAGCTTCCTGGAAGGGCAGTAAGTTTCCTGGGCCTCTAGCTCATGCCTGGTTAGAGCAGCGGACTCATAATCCGTTGGTGCCGAGTTCGACTCTCGGGGGGCCTACCAAAGAACAATGCGGGTCTCGGAGCAATCCGAGACCCGTTTTGTTTTCCGCAATCCTTGTACAGGTCTGTAGGCAGGTAATCCTGACTGAATGCCGGGGGACGTCTCCCGGGAACTGCTCAGCATCGGCGCATGCCTGCGCCAGGGCGATCCAGCCGTTGGGCATTTTCCGCTGGCGTCAGCGCTGGGTGATGCGTTGCGGCTCGAGCCCGCTGAAAGGGTTGTGGCGCTCGCGTGCTGCCGATGACGACCTGCGGGTCTGGCCGCTCCAGCAACGCCTGGATTCGGCGTTCTGCTGGTGCTTCACTACCTGACGGCTTCGGTGGGTGAGGCTTTCCGCGGGGTCGCAATGCGCGAGGAGTCGTTTTCCAGTTAGGCTATTTGATTTTCGTTGATAATGAGCCGGAAACTTGCGGTCGTAGTCAAACACTTGATAGAGGTGTTGGTCGCGTGGGAAAAGCTGTAACTACGCTGGTTTTTGCTGCCGGCCTGCTGTTCGCGGCGGCGGCGCCGATCTATCTCGGGCTGGAGCTGCTTACGCATTTTGCTGTCGAAAAGGCCAAGGTGCAGGCACGCGGATTGTCCGAGGCGCTGCTGGCGCGCGCCGACAGCGTGACGCGGCAACTGGAGGGCGTGAGTGGATCGCTCGGAGGGCTCAGCGGCACGTTGCCCTGTGCCTCGTACATCCAGTCCGAAATGGGGCGTTTGGTATTGCAGTCGCCTTTGCTGCGCGCGATTGCCTATACCGAGGGGAGCCGGATTCTCTGCTCGTCGCTGGGACGCAGCCTGGATGGCACGGATCTGGGCGCGCCGGACTTCGTTTCGTTGCAAGGCATACGCGTTTGGCCGGAAGTGGTGCTGCCGGCCGCGCCGAACCTGCGCTATATCGCGCTGTCACGCAACGGCTACACCATCTTCCTGAACCGCGGTGACCTGGTCAGTTCGGCGATGCTGCTCGAGCCTTCGGCGACGTTGGGATTGTTCTACCCGGGCAATACCAATCGCTTCTTCGGGTTCGGGTACGTGCAGCCCGAATGGTTGCAGGAGGCCGCCACCCGCCACGCCACCGTGACTGAGATGTCGGGCACGGTGGTCGCGCTGGCGCCGTCGCGCACGTTCCAGCATGTGGCGCTAGTGGCCATTCCGCGCGATGCTTATCTGCACAGCCTGACCGCGACGCGCTGGGCGGTGGGCGTGGCCGGGGCCATGGCAGGCCTGATGCTGTGCGGTGTGATGGTCTGGCGGCAACGCCGCGTGCAGGACTTGCCGCATTTACTGCGCAAGGCGATCAGGAAGCGTGAGTTCTATCTGGCCTATCAGCCCATCATCGATATCCAGACTGGTAAGTGGATTGGCGCGGAAGCGTTGCTGCGCTGGGAACGCCCGTTCGGCGCGGAGCCTATCGGGCCGGACGTTTTCATTCCGGCTGCGGAAAAACTCGGCCTGTCGGAAGAGATCGCGGCGCAGGTGTTCGAATTGGCGGCGCGGGACATTCCAGAGATTGCCGCCCGTGTGCGCGGCTTTTACGTTTCCCTGAATATCTCCGCGACCGAAGTGCGGTCGGGCTCGGGCCGCAGCCTGGTGCAGCGGCTATTGCAGGCCACCGGCATGCCGCCGGAGTTGCTGCTCATCGAATTGACCGAGCGTGGCTTGCTGGAGGCGAATGCGCGGGAAACGATCAGCGCCATACGCGCGATGGGGGTGAGGGTGGCGATCGACGATTTCGGAACCGGCTATTCCAGCCTGGCGTATCTGGGGTCGTTTCCGGTGGACTATCTGAAACTCGACAAAGTGTTCACCCAAGGCATGGTCGAGCAGGGCCCCAAGCGCACCGTGGCGATCCAGATCATCGACCTGGCGAGATCGCTTCATCTGGACGTGATCGCCGAAGGCGCGGAAACCGGGGAACAGGTGCAGGCGGTTGCCGACCATGGGGTGTCCAAGGTGCAGGGCTGGTACTTCGAACGGGCATTGCCCCTGGACGAACTGCTCGACGCGCTGTTGGCCAGGGGGGGGCGTACCCTCAGGAGCGGGGCGATGGCCGAGTCGCAACCATGACCGAAGCTGGCAATCCGCGGTTGGCCAGCGCGATTCTCGCCATCGGCGCGGCGGTGGCGGCGCCCTTGATGCTCTATCCGGCGCTACGGGTTGCCGGCTTGCTGGCCGTGCGCGCGCAGAAGACCTGCGTGTTTTGAGCGGGGGGCGTTCCTCGGTATTGACGAGGGCAATGGGACAACGGGCGTGGACAGATCGCCCTGTATATAAGAATAAAAAAGTTACATATTTTGCAAAGATCTTAACAGTAGTTAAAAGCTTTCCTTAATTTGTCCCCATTTACAGGCCTATATTCCTGACCCGTAGCTAAATTTCACAAAAAAAATACTTCAGCTGGTTACGCGCGTTGCGCGGACCACGGCGTATCGGGGACGGCTTCAGAGCAAAGGCCGTGGCCGATTGCCGCGCGTCCGCGCGGCCATGCCGTACCCAGTTTTCATCCATGCAAATTCTACACACGCTCTCTGGCCCGAACCTGGGCGGATTGGAGTTTCGCGTTCTGGATCAGGCGCGCTGGCTCCGGGACCAAGGCCATGCCGTGGCCATCGCCGCGCCGCCCCAAAGCGAAACCCTGAAACTGGCGCGCAGTTGGGGCTTGGCGACTATCGGCATGGACTTCAATTCCCCATATTCGTGGTCCGGCGCAATGCGGTTGCGGCAGCTCGT
The DNA here is from genome assembly GCF_059761975.1 of Achromobacter sp. 46006. Classification (NCBI taxonomy): domain Bacteria; kingdom Pseudomonadati; phylum Pseudomonadota; class Betaproteobacteria; order Burkholderiales; family Alcaligenaceae; genus Achromobacter; species Achromobacter sp. 46006. Next base: position 5,257 of record NZ_JCBANN010000091.1, on the reverse strand, counting down.
GAAGGATCTGCGCATTCAGGTCATCGATGCGCATGGCACGCCCGATGCGAAGGCCAGCGCGTTGTGCCGCGACCTCTGCTCGCTGGTGCGCACCTGGCATTTTTCCCGGCCGCTGCGCACATCCTGGCGCCGCCGGCTGGAATGGCGCCTGGGTTGCCACAGAGTCATCACCACCAGCCAGGGCGGGGCGCGAAACATCATCACGGCGGGCTTTGCGCAGGCGCGCCGTATCAGTGTCGTCGGCGAATGGGCTGAACAGGGCTTTTTCGTGGAGACGGACAAGCCCGCATTGCGATCCGCCGCCCGCCAGGCGCTGGCCATCGATCCGGCCGCGTTCGTGGTCGCGACTGTCGGCATGCTGCGCCCGGACAAGCGGCAGGAAGATCTGCTGCGCGTGGTGCATGTCCTGCGCCAGCGCGGCCTGCCGGCGCGCGCGCTCGTGGTGGGGGCGCCGACGCGCGCGACGCTCTCGTATGGTCAGCGCTTGCATGAGCTGGTGGCCGAATTGAGCATCGGCGAATACGTGACATTCGCCGGGCATCGCGAAGACACGGCCTCTATCATTCATGCCGCCGATGCGGTGCTGGTACCGTCGATCAACGAGGCCTGGTCGCGCGTCGTGCCGGAAGCGTATGCGGCACGATGTCCGGTAGTGGCCAGCGCGGTCGGCGGGTTGCCCGAGATTGTGCATTCCGGTGTGACCGGCTGGCTGGCGGCGGCCGGCGACGTGGAAGGGTTCGCCGATCACTTGTCCCGGATCTGGTTGCATCCCGGCGAAGCGTTGCGGGTTGCCGAACAGGCCCGGCGCTTCGCTGATCGTCACCTGCTGCTGTCGCAAAAAATGGCGGAAACCTTGGAGGCCTACGAGGCGGCGATGGATCGGGCCCTGTCGTCCAGGAAGGTGGCGGTGGCCGCTTGAGTGATCGCCGGGCGGGTGGCGGCGCCAGGCTGTGGGATGGCCCCGGCGGTTGGCATGGCCGGCCAGGCCGGCGAAATGACCGCCTGTAGATGACGCTGCAGGCGGCCTCTTTGTTGCCACGCCACGCGCCGTATGGCTCAATGGCGACGCCGCCGCACCATGCGGCTAAAACAGCGCATCACCGCCGCCACAGTCGTGGCTTCACGCCAGTATTTGCGGCGCAGCCCGCGCAATGGCAACCACCAGGGCTTGACCACGATGTTATCGGCCCAGGCTGGCCGCCAGCGCGGCATGTTGCGGGGGCGGTCGACGATGGTGACGGTCGGCAGGCCACAGCACGAGGCCAGGTGGCCGATGCCGGAATCCGTACCGATGAACCAGCCGGATTCGTAGACCTTGGCGGCGACGCCGTCGATCGAGGGGGCCTCGACCAGGCCGGCATGGGCCTGTTCCAGTAGTGGCAGCCAGAATGCGCGCTCTGACGGCGCCAGTACGAAGCTCGGCTCGTAGCCCATGGTGCGCAGGCGGCGGGCGACGATGACGTATTTGCCGGGCGTCCAGCAACGTTCGGCTTCGCTCGAGGTGGGATGCAGGATGACGCGTTTTTCGTGGCGTCGCGCCTGTAGACCCGCGGGCGCCCGCAGGCCATTGTCATGATGCCATTCGGTCAAGCCGAAGGCATCAATAGAGAACCGGCGGAATTCATCCAGGATGCCGTTGGGCGATGTGTGTTTGGACGGCGCGGCGCGGATCTTGCCCCACTCCTTGGTGCTCAGGAAGCGCCGACAGACGCGGGAGAGCCCGTCGAACGGGCTGTCGGGATCCATTTGCACGATGGTGTCGTATCCGGCCAGGTCGGTGATGTCCGACGGCAGGGGCTGGATGTCGAAGTCCGGAAACCACTTGCGCAAGGCATAGCCGTGGATGCCATAGACGGATAGGTCGTGGCCGGCCTTGCGCAGGTTGTTGGCGAGCGTCATTTGATATAGCGTATCGCCAAGCCGGTTGGACAGCACCAACGCCAGCTTGCCGGTCGCGATGGAATGAGCGTTGCTCACGATCGATTTTTCCTCGTAGCTTTTTGCTGCGGAGGATAACCGATCCTATGGTTTTTTCCGGGGGAGGCAACACGATGCGAGGCCGGGTGGCCGGAGCCCGGCCCGGCCGCTAGCCACCTGACCGCGGTGCGATGCGGTTCAGCCAGCGGCGCACGGGGGTCGAGAACCAGCGCGCCACCAGCCCTCCCAATATCGCCGACGACAGGATCGCCAGCACGCTGGCCGCGCTCAGGGCCCCCGCGCGCCACCAGGTTGCGACCTCGCCGCCGGAATTGCGGCACGATGCGGCGGTCAGCAACAAGACCGGGAACATATGCGTCAGGTAGATCTCATAGCTGTTGCGGCCCGCCCATCGCATGGGCGCCAGCAAGGCGGGCTTGGCGGGACGCAGGCGCAGGCTCCAGCCGACCAGCAGGCAGGCGACGCCGATTTCCAGCAGCGTGATATGAAGGCCCAGGGCGGTCAGCTCCAGCGTGGCGGTGGCCTGGCGCAGAAAAAACACCAGTACGAAAAATAACGCGCCGATCGGCCACAACGCCCGGCGCAGGCCTGGGTGTCCTTCGGGGCGTGAGGCATACAGCGCCGCCAGGCAGCCGATGGCGATACCGCCTATGCCGGACAGGCAGGCATGGACGCCCCAGTTTTCGTTGCCGCCGAAGGCGATGCGCGCGAACGGCCCGAGCATCGCGATCAGCAGCAACGCCGCCGCCAGCGCGTGCCTGCCTGCCGGCCGCGACAGCAGGCAGAGCAGCGGAAATGCCAGATAGAACGCCTGTCCGAGCGATAGCGACCACAGCGGGTTCCAGGCTTCGGGCGAGTAGCCAACCGTTGCGTCGAGTTTGTCCATGTGCAACGCCGGCGCGCCGGCCGCGGCCTGGGCTAAGTGGCTGTTGCCGATGAGGAAATCGGGCAGTTCCCGCAGGTGCGGGCCGAGCGGCAGCGACACCAGTAGCAGACAGGGATAGAGGCGAGCGCAGCGACGCCAGAGAAAGGCGCCCCATGGCAGGCTCTGAAGGGAACCCCAGCGCTGGATGGACGTGTGTGTGATGAGAAAGCCCGAAATCACGAAGAAGATGATGGCGCCGTAGTATCCGCTGTGAAAAACCAGGTTGAAGAGGGGCGCAGGCAAAACCTTGCCGAGCAGGCTCTGTTCCTGGGGAATATGGATCTGCACATGTTGCAACACCACGCAGAGGATCGCGGCGCCTCGCAAGGCATCGATGGCGGGGATGCCCTGCGCGGGGCTGGCGGCCCCGGGCGGTGCGGCTTGGGCAAGCATCGGTCGGTCTGTCCTGGTACGGAAAGGCGCCATGCTAGCCACGGTGCTGTGAGGGGATTGGGCGACTGTGTATAGATTTTGTAATGCCGCCAGGGCCGGCCCGGTCCGAAAATGGAAGAGCGCCCCAGCTCGAGATGAGTCTGGGGCGCTCCTGCCGGGCTTCGCACGCGATGGGTGTCAGACAGCCCGACAAATTCAATCTACTGCCGCGCCAGAGGCTGGGCAATAGGGAAAACCCGATAAAAATTAGAGGGTTACAACAATTGCCGGACTCCCGTCCGGCGCCGGAGCGGCGGGATGCGGCAACGCCGCGCCGCGTTGTCCGATGGATGTGACGCCTTTATCCACCTCGGCATCCGCGAATGGTGGCGTCTCGCCATAGCGCCGACACTGAGCCCTCGATTCATTGTTTGGGGAGCGCGGCAGTGTCGGAATATCGTAAGCGTCAGGCCGGACAGGGCATGACGGAATACATCGTGGTGGTGGCGCTGGTGGCGGTGGCTGCAATTGCCGTCTATCAGTATTTGGGGCAGGTCGTGCGGGCCCAGACAGCCGCCATGGCCCGCGAATTGGCGGGCGAGGACGGCAGTGCGCAGTCGCGCGCCGCGCAAGCCGCGGTGCGCAAGGCCGCCGGGCAGGCCAGTGTACGGACGCTCAAATCCTACACCGGCAACGCGGTGGCGGCGCCATGAAACGGCATGTCCCCGGCCTTTTGCCGCGCGCCGGACAGCACGGCCAGGTACTGGTGCCGGGCCTGTTGCTGCTGGGGGGGCTGGCCGCAGTGCTGGTCATGTCCTACGGTGTGGGGCGGACGGTCGAGTCGCGGACGCGCCTGATCCACGCGGCGGATGCCGCGGCCTTCAGCGGCGCGCTGGAACAGGCCCGCCAGCTCAATTTCCTGGCCTACGCCAACCGCGCGCAAGTGGCTCACCAGATCGCGATGGCGCACCTGGTGACGCTGGGCGCATCGATGGCATTTGCCGATACGTTGGCCGGCCAGCATCGGCGCAACAATCCACCAGAACACCTGCTCGCGACGCTTTTCGGCCGCGAGGTGGCGCAGTCCTATCGCGTGGCGCGCGCCGACCCGCAGGTTCTGGCTGACCTGGCACGGGCCTATGCCGAGCACGATCGCGTCGTGCACGACGTGCTGGCGGCGGGGTCGGCAGCCGTCGTGGCCGGGTTGCCCGCGGCGCGTGCGCGGCTGGTGCGGGCGGTGCTGAGGGACAACCTGGGTGGCGGCGAGTCCCCGGTTTTCCGCTTGTCGCACGATGACTGGCCGGGATATGTACGGCGCCGCGCCGCTACACGGGGCAGCGGCTTGTGGTTGGCGGTCGAACTGGCGGCGGCCCGCTACGCTTTTCTCGGCCGGCGCGACGCAACGCGGAGCAAGGCACTGCCGGGCGGCATGCGGTGCCCGCAAGCGCCCCATGCCCTGCGGCGCCGTGGCTCGACCTGGTTGGGCTCGGATGGACGTTGGGGAGCGATCGACACGCAGTCGTTCCATTCCTCGCGGCAGAATCGCTGGGCGGGTTGCTATTACCGCGAATACAGCATGGGGTGGGGCGCCGTCTTGGCGCCTGACGCCAAGGCGCCGCCAGGGGTGGAATACGTGGCCTCTGCGCCCACCGCCTTTACCGCGCAGGATTTCTGGCATTGGGTGCGGCAGTCGACCACCTGGGACTTGCGCGCCGGCACGGGCACCCCGCTGGCCAATTCCTATGCCATGGCGGGGGCCCGGCGTTGGCCCGGGCGGGGATTGCCTGACGACTACGAGGTGGCGAAGGATGCCGTACCGCTGCGTTTCACGCTGACCGTGCGCCAGGAACGGCAGGTGGCGATGCGTGCGCGGGCCGGGGACGAGCGTGCAATGTCGAGCGCTCGCCTGGACGGACCCATGGCGATCACGGTCAGCAGCAGCGCCGAGACCTACTTCTCGCAGCCCTCGGCGCATTCAGGTGGCGGTGACGGGCTGGCGCCCCTGTTTCGTCCGTATTGGCT
>NZ_JCBANN010000090.1:0-14613 GCF_059761975.1 Achromobacter sp. 46006 | reverse complement strand
CCAACGCAGAGTCAGAGTAGCATAAAAGACCGGCCTCAATGAGTACGGCGGGAACATAGACAGACCCCCAGCGTTTGGCCTCGGGAGGGCTACCGGCGGGTCGGCGGGCTTCTCGGCTGGCGGTTCCACAGGCTGTTCTGCAGGCGGTTCAGCGGGCTTTTCGGCGGGCGGTTCCACAGGCTTTTCGGCCGGCGGGTCAGCAGGCTTTTCTGCAGGCGGTTCCACGGGCTTTTCGGCGGGCGGTTCCAAGGGCCTTTCGGCCGGCGGTTCTACAGGCTTCTCAGTTGGCGGGTCAGCGGGCTTTTCGACCGGCGGTTCCACGGGCCGTTCAACCGCCCTGTACGCCAATTGCCATTTTTTCTCCGTGTCGGTACTGACGATCTCAAGGTTGGGTACGTAAAGCGTGAGTCCCTGCGTGACGGAACCCGGCTTGAAGTAGCTGTCCAACGTGGCCGCGGGCGCTGTCGCCAATAGCAAGGTGCCGCTGTCGTCGGCCGGGACCGGGTCGTTTACCAGGAGGGTGAGGTCCAGGCGGTTGCCGTCGCCCTGCGCCAGGGTGGCGATATGGATACTGTCGCTTTCGTGGCTTTGCGGCCTGGCGGTCATGGCGAAACGCACGCCGCTGGCAATCAGCGTGTCGACACGCAGTTCGTGCGGGGTCCAGGCCGGGCCGGGTTGCGACAATTCCACTCTTTCCGCCGACGGCAGGTGCAACAAATCGAACTCGCGGCTTTCCGTCAACCTCCAGGGCGCGGCGTCGCTCATGCTGATGAGCCACCATTGGCGCTGATCCGCGTCATGGCTGACCGCAAGGCCGCTGCGCCAGGGATCGCTTTGCGCAGGGATGTCCGAGGCATCGCTCCTGACGAAGTAGGTTTCCGGGGTGAAGAGATTCGCGTCCGTGATGGCCGGCGCACTGATCAGCAGTGTTTCCCGGGCCTGCACGGGAGGGTCGGCGGGCTCATCGCCGGCATAGGCGGCCCGCAGGCGGTTGCCGCTGCCGCTGAGCAGCGTGGTGACGGTCATTTGGTCGTGAGCGCCGCTGTAGGGGTCTGCGCGAAACACAAAGACGCTGTCGGACGCGGCGAGCGTGTCGACGGTCAGCACTGAGGAAGGGGGCGCGGACGTGGCCTGGATCTCGCGCATGGCCAAGGCGTTGCCGGAATCCGTCTGTGGCGGGAGCACGCCTTCGGCCCGGCTATTGCCACCGAAACTCAATAGCGCGTTGTCCGCCTGCAACCGGTTCAAGGCGGAGTCGCCTGTGATGAACCAATGGCTGTTTTCGTGCATCCGCATGGCGGCCTGGCTGGCTGTGACTGCGCCGGTGTAGAGCGTGGCGGCACTGCCGGGCGCGACGACGTCACCGCCGCCGAGCAGGCTGACGCTCGCGTCGTCGTCCGCGAAGATGTCGCCCAGCAGGAGGATGCCGGCGCCTGCTTCGAGGGCGCCATGGGCGCCCTGCAATCGCCATGAGGCGGCGCTGTAGGTGGTCCGCGACGCGGCATCTTGCGGCGCCGCCTGCATTGACAGGACGGCGCCCGCGCCGACCTGCACTTCGCCATCGGAGTGAAGGTTGGCGCGGCTCGTCAGCCTGGCGCTGTCGGCCAGGGCCAGCGAGGAGCGGGTGAACTCGCTGGGCTGCGTCAGCTCGGCCTGGGTCGAGGCCACGCGGATGGCGCTGTCGATGGCGTCGATGCCGCCTGCGAATTGTTGATTGATGTCGAGCGTGGATTGGTCTGCCAGTCTCACCCTGCCTTCGAAGCGGCTTTGATCGGCCTGGGCGAGCGCCTTCGACTTGCCCAGCACAGGCCGGGTCTTGACGCCATTGCCGTCTTCGAGATCGATGTAGAGTTCGTCACTGCCCAAGGTCACGCGGGAGTTGCGCGCCAGGATGTTTGCGGCGAGCGTGGCATTTCTTCCAAGGTGCAGTCCCGCGTCCGTCAGGACGAGGGATTCCATCTCGAAATGCCGTGTTTCCCAGTCGTCCTGTTTGAAGGAGACGGGTTGGGTCAACGCCGAATTGTCGCCCGTCCTGCTGAGCTTGGTGGCGATCGGCTTCTGGTTGACGGCATGGACGACGGGATGGCCCTGCAGGAAAAGTTGTCCATTGCTCTGACGCAGGGCGCCAGCGAGCCGGGTGCCGCCATCGATCACGAAATCGTTCTTCGTGCCTGGTTCGACACGGTTCACCACGTCCAGATTGCCGGTGAAATGCCCGTGCCAGATGTTGGCGATGGCGGCGGTATCAGTAGCGGCGGTATCCGTTCGATTGAAGTCGAGGTTCAGCGTCGCCTGCGGGCCGCGGTTCGTCAGGACCGCGCCCTTGTCCGCGCCATTGAGGCGGTGGACGGTGATATCGTTGCCGTTGACGTCCAGTTGGCCGCCGCGATAGCCCCATCTGACGTTGTCGGGGTTGACCTGCCCGGCATCGCCAAGAACAACGGTCGGACGGCCGCTGACGATATGGATGGCATCGAAGGCCTGGACCTTGCCGTCGGCATCGGCGCGTTGTGACAGCATGACCGTGCCGTCGCCGACGCTCAGCTCCCCGGGGTTCACGCCCACGCCATTGATTGTCAGCGTACCGGTTCCCAGTTTGTGCAGGCTGTCGGCGAGCACGCCGTTGATGCCCCAGTCGACGACGTGGTTGTCGTTGACGATAATGCCGGCGCCCATCCAGGTCTGGTTGTCGACGGGCTTGACGGTGTAGTCGTCATCGAAGGTCAGCGAGCCGGCGCCCTGGTCGACCGAATTCTGCAGGATGACGGTGCCGCCGCCGCTGAAGATGAGGTCCTTGCCGTGGTCGAGCGCCGCCGTGACGGTGCTGCCATGCCTGCCGTGCATATCCCAGGCGTTGTCTCCCTGGGTCAGGGTGCCTGTGCCCTCGGCGGCGTCATAGGACCAGATGATGTCGCCCAGGGTGGGCTGGGTGACGACCGGGGCATCGCGGTTCTTGGCCATGACGGCGTTGAACTCGTTGACGAGGATCACCACGAACGAGTTGGATGTTCCCTGGAGTTGGTTGAATGACCTGGTGACGGCGAGCAGCACCCATCGATTCTCCTTGGCGTCCCAGACAAATAGCGGCGAGCCGCTGTCTCCGGGGGTTCCGTACGACGCCATCGGGCCTTGCGCCGCGTTGTAGGTGCTGCCAGGGTTCGACACAATGCTCCAGTCGGAAATGCCGGGCGAGCCCACCGTCCCGCCAGTCCGATAGTGGTAGGCGTACTCGAGATCCGTCAGCGTGCCGGCCCGGTTCTTGACATATTGGTGCCCCGAGCCGATGGTATAGAACACGGGAAAGCGCGTCTTGTTCTGATAGGTGCCGCGCGCGGTGCCAGCGCTTGTCACGGGCATCGGCGCCACTTCGGTCACGAGCTTGACCAGGCGGGGGCTGTGGAAATCGCGTGCGTAATCGTCATTATTGCGATTGGAGAATCGATAGAGTGTATCGTCGGCATAGCCGAATTTGACGCTGCCGTACAGGGTATTGTGCTTGACGCTGACGACGTACTGCGGCGATATCAGCGTTGCGATGGCCGTCCGGTCGACGGCGCTGAAATCGGGCATGGGCGCGCGATCCAGGACGGCATAAGGGGCGCCGGTCTTGTCGTACAGCTGGATGTTTGTCGCCCCGGGCTGGAATGCGCCCTTGTTCTCGCTGAAATCGCGATAGGTCTGGTAGGGCAGGTCGGTGCCGACGATAGAGGCGTGAAGCGGGAGGGGGGCCAGCATGCAGGCCAGGATCGACGCGCCGCAGAGCGCCCGCGCTTTGCGCTGATGCTTCGAACGACTGGTCTTTTTCACGCCGCGCCGGATCTCGGCGACCGGAACGATTTGTTGCCTGGCGTTTTTCTTCAGTGCGTAGATCTTGTTCATACGGCATTCCGGTTATGGCGCCTCTCCCAGGAGCAAGGGCTGAAAAAAGGCGAGTGCGTGCGTTCGCCCCGGGCCTGAGGGCGTCGGGAGCGTCGAGAGTTCAACGGATGGAAGGGGGAGGCGCCGGCTGCGGCGCGGGCGTCAACCGGGCGAGACCGGCATCAATCGGGCCCGGCTTTCGAGCAAGGGGACGTCCAGGGCCAGTACCGCGTGGTGGTGAGGTAGCGCAGGGATCAAGGCGCCGGGTGCCGGGTCCCGGGTGGCGGCCCGCAGACGGGGCGCGGGAAGGCGGGGCGGGTCACCCGCAAGTATCCGCGGGTGCGGCCCAGGGGCGTGCGGAGCCGCTCTAGGGGCCAGTAGCTCGAGTGTCCAGTCCATGCAACGCTTTCACAATCAGGTGATCAATGGCGTTTATTGTCATGGAATAGCGTCCCACAGCGGGTCCGATAATGGCGGCGCGAGTCCTATATTGCTGCTGCGCGCTTGCCTGTTCAATCGCCGCCTGGGCGGCGGCGGATGATTTTGAAAGTGGCGGTTGCACGGGCCACCAGTTCGCCGTCGGCGCGGCGGATGTCGCCTTCACAGAAGGCGATGGAGGCGCCGCGGCGCAGGCAGCGCGCCTCGATCACCAGGTCGCCGGTGCCGGGCGACAGGAAAGTGGTGTTCATGTCGATGGTGGCCATGCCTTCGGTGGCCTCGGCCGACCCGCGCGCCGCGGCGCTCAGGGTGAAATCCAGCACGCTCATCAGGGTGCCGCCGTGCACGTCGCCGCGGCTGTTGGTCAGGTCCTGGCGCCAGGGCAGCGAGGTGCGGGCATAGGCCGGCCCGATCTGTTCGGGCACCAGGCCCAGGAAACTCATGAAGGGAATCGCCAGGCCGAAATACTCGCCCGGGGCGGGGGTTGCGGTTGCAGTCATGGAAGGGGGCGTGCGGGGATAAGAAGGACAGAAGGAAAACATGGCATTGCCGGTCATAATATCCACTTTTATGCCGCCAGCCCGCCCGGAGCCTGTGCGTGTGTCCATTTTTCCGGTGACCGTACTTTTCGTGTCCGCTGCCCCGCTTCGCCGCGTGGTCCGGATTCCCGTTTTTCCACCGCCATGAGCGACGCCAGCCGCAAGATCGTACATATCGACATGGATGCCTTCTACGCATCCGTGGAACAGCGCGACAACCCCGAACTGCGCGGCCAGCCGGTGGTGGTGGCGTGGACCGGGCCGCGCTCGGTGGTCTGCGCGGCGTCGTACGAGGCGCGCCGCTTCGGCGTGCATTCGGCCATGTCGGCGGTGCGCGCGCAGCGGCTCTGTCCGCAGGCGGTGTACGTGCCGCCCGACTTCAACCGCTATCGCGAGGTCTCGCGCCAGATCCGCCAGATCTTCGCCCGCCATACCGACCTGATCGAGCCGCTGTCGCTGGATGAGGCCTACCTGGACGTCACCGCCAACAAACTGGGATTGCCGTCGGCCACCGAGGTGGCGCAGGTGATCCGCCAGCAGATCCGCGCCGAGACCGGCCTGACCGCGTCCGCCGGGGTGGCGCCCAACAAGTTCCTGGCCAAGATCGCGTCCGACTGGAACAAGCCGGACGGCCAGTTCGTGATCCGTCCGTCCAGGGTGCTGGAATTCCTGCGGCCGCTGCCGGTGCGCAAGGTGCCGGGCGTGGGCAAGGTCACGCAGGCACGCCTGGAGCAACTGGGCATCCAGACCGTGGGCGACCTGGCCACCCATGGCGTGCAGGAACTGGAGCACTACTTCGGCCGCTATGGCCGCCGCTTGTACGAGCTGGCGCGCGGCATCGACGAGCGCGAGGTGCAGACCGACCAGCCCTTGCAGCAGGTGTCGGCGGAAACCACCTTTTCGGAGGACGTGCGGCTGGAGGCCATCGGCGATGCCATCGATCGCATGGCCGGCAAGGTCTGGGACCAGGCGCTGAAAAAGGGCGCGCTGGGGCGCACGGTGGTGCTCAAGCTCAAGACCGACCGCTTCCGCATCCTGACGCGCAGCCAGACCAGCCCGCACCCGCCGGCCTCGGCGGCCGAACTGGCGACGGTGGCCCGGCTGCTGTGCGAGCGGGTCGACCTGCCGGCGCAGACGCTGTACCGGCTGGCGGGCGTGGGCATGAGCAATTTTGCCGATCCGCAGGAGCAATCGCGCCAGCCGGATCTGTTTGGCGGGGCGTTCTGAATCCCGGGGCGTAGCGCCCCGGCGGCTATCGCCCAGCGGGTTGGGGCGAATCGCTGTCCGGCGCATTGCGCGCCGGACGATACGGCTTCAGGCGAGCCGGGCCTTGACCTGCTGCGACAGCGCGGTCATGTCGGCGCGGCCGGCCAGCGACTGCTTGAGCAGGGCCATGACCTTGCCCATGGCGGGGGCGCCGGTAACGCCCTGGGCGGCCACCTCGGCCAGCGCGGCGTCGATGGCGGCGGCCACTTCCTCGGGCGTGGCCGCTTGCGGCAGGAATTCCTGCAGCACGACCAGTTCGGCCTTTTCCTGCTCGGCGGTTTCGGTGCGGCCGGCCTGTTCGAACGCGGCGATGGATTCGCGGCGTTGCTTGACCTGCTTTTCGATGATGCCGGTGATTTCGGCGTCGGTCAGGTCGCGGCGTTCGTCCACTTCCTTCTGCTTCACCGCGGCCAGCAGGAAGCGCAGGGTGGCGAGACGCTCGGTGGCCTTGGCGCGCATGGCGTCCTTGACGGCGTCGGAGAGGCGGGTCTTGAGCGTAGCGGTGCTCATGGTTGAACCTTTGTGGTGTTGCGTCAAACGGGCAGTGTAACCGTGGGACGGCCGCCCGGGGATGGTCGGGCGGGGGGCGATCCGGTTTACTTGATGACGCTCAGGTCGCCGCGCAGCGCCACGCCGGCCACCATGGCGCCGGCATGGCATTCGTAGTCGGTCTTGCTGCTGTATTCGTTCTTGCGGTAGTAGCTGACGATGTTGGTGACGGCGTTGGCGCCGGCCTTCTTGGCGGCCTCGTGCAGGGCGATCACGGCCGATTGCGCCACCCACAGGCAGGCCTCGGCGTCTTTCTTGGCGAAGGCGTTGGTCTTGCGGTTGGTGACCACGCCGGCCTCCAGCACCTTGCCCTTGGGGCCGGTGCCCGCCAGGTAGAACTTGACACTGCCGTCGATCTTGCCGGCGGCCTGGGCGGCCTCGATGGCCGGCTGCAGCGGCAGGAAGACGGTGCGGTCCGCGGCCAGCGCCGGGGCCGAGCAGGCGATCGACAGGGCCAGGGCGCCAAACAGCTTATGGGAGACGTTCATGGGGTGCGTTCCAGGTGAGGGGTTGATAATGACTTCAGGGCCAGCGGCGGAACACCAGCGAGGTGTTGATGCCGCCGAAGGCGAAGTTGTTGTTCATGACGTATTCGTGGCTCATGCGGCGGCCTTCGCGCAGGTAATCCAGGTCGCCGCAGCGCGGATCGACGTTCCGCAGGTTGAGCGTGGGGGCATACCAGTCGCCGCGCAGCATCTCGATGCTGAACCACGATTCCAGCACGCCGCAGGCGCCCAGGGTGTGGCCCAGGTAGCTCTTTTGCGAGCTGATCGGCATGCGGGCGCCGAACAGGCTGTGGGTGGCCTGGGTCTCGGCGATGTCGCCTTGTTCCGTGGCGGTGCCGTGGCCGTTGACGTAGCCGATGGCCTCGGGCGGCAGGCCGGCGTCGGCCAGCGCCATTTCCATGGCGATGCGCATGGTGGCGGCCTCGGGGCGGGTGATGTGGGTGCCGTCCGAATTGCTGCCGAAGCCGACGATCTCCGCATGGATGCGGGCGCCGCGCGCCTGCGCGTGTTCCAGCGATTCCAGCACCAGCATGCCGCCGCCTTCGCCGATGACCAGGCCGTCGCGGTCGCGGTCGTAGGGGCGCGGCGTCAGGTCGGGCGTGTCGTTCTTCTGGCTGGTGGCATACAGGGCGTCGAACACCAGCGCTTCGCTCGGGCACAGTTCCTCGGCGCCGCCGGCCAGCATCAGGGCCTGGCGGCCGTAGCGGATGGCCTCGTAGGCGTAGCCGATGCCCTGGCTGCCCGAAGTGCAGGCGCTGGAGGTGGGGATGATGCGGCCCTTCAGTTCGAAGAAGATGCCGACGTTGGCCGCGGTGGTGTGCGGCATCATGCGCACGTACGAATTGGCGTTGAGGTCGTCGGTGACGCCGTTGAGCAGCATGTTGCCGAAGGCGCGGATCTCGGCGGTGCTGCCCACCGACGAGCCGCAGGCCACGCCCATGCGACCATCGCGGATGCTGGGGTCGCCCAGCAGGCCGGCGTCATCCAGCGCCAGTTCGGCGGCGCGCACGCTCAGTTGCGAGACGCGGCCCATGCTGCGCAACTGCTTGCGGGTCCAGTGCGCGGGCGCGCGGAAATCCTCGATCGGGCCGGCCAGGCGCGTGTTCAGTTCCTGGTAGCGCGCCCAGTCGGGCATGACGCGGATGGCGCTGCGGCCGTCGGCGAAGGCCTGGCCGATGGTGGCCCAGTCGGAACCGAGCGCGCTGATGCCGGCCATGCCGGTAATGACGACGCGTTGCATCAGCACAGCCCTCCGTTGACCGCGATGACCTGGCGCGTGATGTAGGCGGCGCCGGGCGACATCAGGAACGCGACCGTGGCCGCCACTTCCTCGGGCCGGCCCATGCGCTGGGCCGGGATGGCCTTGAGGATTTCCTCGACCGGCACGTGCTCGTCGATCATGTCGGTGTCGATCAGGCCGGGCGCCACGCAGTTGACGGTGATCTGGCGCTTGGCCAGCTCCACCGCCAGGGCCTTGGCGGCGCCGATCAGGCCGGCCTTGGAGGCGCTGTAGTTGACCTGGCCGCGATTGCCGACCAGCCCGGAGACCGAGGCCATGCAGACCACCCGGCCGGGCGCGCGGCGCCGGATCATGGGCATCGCCAGCGGGCTGAGCACGTTGTAGAAGCCGTCCAGGTTGGTGCGCAGCACCTGGTCCCAGTCGTCGCCGGTCAGGGCGGGAAAGGCGCCGTCGCGGGTCAGGCCGGCGTTGAGCACGACGCCGTAATAGGCACCGTGGGCCTCGACGTCGGCCTGCAGCACGGCGGCGCATTGCGCGCGGTCGGCCACGTCGAATTGCAGCACGCGCGCCTGGCGGCCGCGGGCGGCGACTTCGGCCTGTACGGTTTCTGCCTGGGCGCGCTGCTGGCGGCAGTGCAGCACCAGGTCATGGCCGGCGTCGGCCAGGGCCAGCGCGATGGCGCGGCCGATGCCGCGGCTGGAGCCGGTGACGAGAATGGGAGCGGCGCTCATTGGGGCGTATCTTCCTGGATGAAAACGTTGGGGTCCTTGGGTTGATAGACGTTGAGCCGGGCGCTCGCCAGTTGGCGTTCGCCGTCGCGCAGTTCGCATTCGAATACGCTCATGCCGCTGTCGTCGATGAACCCGCGTTGCACGTGGACGGAGAGGACGGCGCCGGCCGGCAATGCGTCGACCTGGCAGTCGTAGCGGCGCGTGCCCAGCAGGAAGCCGAGCTTGACCTCGGCGCCCGCCAGGCGCGCCTGGCAACCGGCCCAGGCGCCGACGGCCTGGGCCATCAGTTCCAGGCCGAGCCAGGGCGGCAGCGCGCCGTCGGGCAGGGAGTAGGGGCCGGGGCGCACCACGGCGCGCGCCGTCAGGCTGTCGGCATCGTGCGCCAGCACCTCGTCGATCAGGATCATGTCGCCGGCGTGCGGCAGCAGGCTGGCGATGGGCCATGGGCTCATGCGGCACTCCCCAGGATCAGGCTGGCGTTGTTGCCGCCGAAGGCGAAGGAATTGCTCATGGCGATGCGGCGGCGGCCGGCGGGGTAGCGGTGCGCCGCGGTACTGAAAGCCAGCGCTGGCAGCGCCGGGTCGGGCGCGCCGTCCCAGACGTGCGGCAGCAGGCGGCCGTCGGTGTTGGCCGGGACCAGGGTGGCCCAGGCCAGCGCGGCCTCGAGCGCGCCGGCCGCGCCCAGCGTGTGGCCGGTCAGCGGCTTGGTGGAGGCGCAGGGCACGGTCTGCTGGAACAGGGTGTGCACGGCCAGGCTTTCCATGGCGTCGTTGTGCGCGGTGCCGGTGCCGTGCAGATTGATCCAGCCGATGTCGGCGGCGGCCAGGCCGGCGGACCGCAGGGCGGCGCGCATGGCTTGCAGGGCGCCGGCGCCGCTCGGCTCGGGAGCGGACATGTGCCAGGCATCGGAGCTGGCGCCGCCGCCCAGCAGGGCCACTTCGGCGCCGTCGGCGTGGTCGCGCTGCATCAGGAACAGCACGCCCGCCTCGCCGATGTTGATGCCGCGGCGGTTGGCGGAAAATGGCAGGCAGAGCGCGTCGTCCACCGCCTCCAGCGTGGCGAAGCCGTTGATGGTGAGCCGGCACAGCGTGTCGGCGCCGCCGCAGACCACCGCGTCGCACAGGCCCAACGCCAGCAGGCGGCGCGCGGACAGCAACGCACGGGCGCTGGAGGTGCAGGCGGTGGACAGGGTGTAGGCCGGTCCGGTCGCGCCCAGCCAGTCGGCCAGGAAGGCCGCCGGCGAAGACAGCACCTGGCGCCGGTAGTCGTAGCCGTCGGGCCAGGCGCCGTGCGCGGCCAGGTCCCGGAACGCCGGCGCGTTGTCGTTCACGCCTGAAGTGCTGGTGCCCAGCACCACCGCCACGCGATGGGCGCCGTGGCGGGCGATGGCGCCGCGCAGCAGGGGCTCGATCTGGTGCGCGGCGGCCAGCAGCAATTGGTTGTTGCGGCTGTGGTGGTGGCTGGCAATGGTGTCGGCGATGGCCGGCAGCGGGTCGGTGATGGCGCCCAGC
Organism: Achromobacter sp. 46006; assembly: GCF_059761975.1. NCBI lineage: Bacteria > Pseudomonadati > Pseudomonadota > Betaproteobacteria > Burkholderiales > Alcaligenaceae > Achromobacter > Achromobacter sp. 46006. The sequence goes on along the minus strand of NZ_JCBANN010000090.1, from coordinate 3,975 downwards.
GTGAGCGCGCGGTCCGTCACCCAGCCAGACAGGCGGCGCATGCCGCCGGTGTCGCCGGCGAAGGCGGCCGCGGCCACGGCATCGATGCCGGCGCCAAGCGCGCAGACCACGCCCGGACGGCTCAGCCAGGAGGTCGTCATGGTTGCTCCTTGAGGGGCGAGACGCGCCACAGCGTGCCGGCGGCGTCGCGGATTTCGAGGGCGCCGACCGGCTGGCCGGCGGGCCAGCGCACCTGCCAGCGCGCATGGCCCGCCTGCAGCAATTCGCGTTCGGCCGTGCCGTCGGCGGCGCGGCTGGCGCGCCAGTTGCCGGCGCCGTAGGCCGCATCCAGCCCGGCCTCGGGGGTCCAGGCGAACACCAGCGCGGCGAACAGGTCGCGCGCCTGGCCGTTGGGCCGCAGGAAGCCGTCGTTGCGCCAATGCCCGTTTTCGAGCATCTGGCGCGCCTGCGGCACGCCCATCGGATCGAACAGCGACCAGCGCGTGGCGGCGTCTTCGCGCTGCACCACCAGCAGCGTGTCCTGCTGGGGTTGGCCGGGGCTGGCCTGGACCACATGCAACTGGCGCGGTAGCGCGAACGCGGCCGGTTGCGTGGGCACCGGCGGCGCGCCGGCACAACCGGCCAGCAGGGTCAGCGCCAGCGCGACGCTGGCGGCGCGGCGGGGCGAGAAGGGGAGGAAGGCAGGCATCATCGGCGACCCTGTCAGGCCGGTTGCGGCGCGGCGCCCGGCGCGCGGCATAGTTCGCTCAGCATGCGCAGGCGGCGCTGCGGACTGGCGACGAAGGGGTTGCGGGTATCCCAGGCGTAGCCGGCCAGGATCGAACTGATCATGCGGCGGATTTCCGGCTGCGCGTCCTGGTAGAAGACCACGTCCTGGAATTCGCCGCTGTACCAGCCCTGCACGTAGGCGCGAAAGGTTTCCACGCCCACCATCAGCGGATCGGCGAAGTCGCTTTGCCAGTCGACCGTCGCGCCGCCCAGTTGCCGGTGCAGCGCGTCGGCCGCCAGCTTGGCGGAGCGCAGCGCGATGGTGACGCCGGACGAGAACACCGGATCGAGGAATTCGGCGGCGTTGCCCAGCAGGGCGTAGCCGGGTCCATGCAGGCGCGTGACGCTGGCGGAATAGCCGCCGATGGTGTTGGCCGGGGTGTCCCAGACGGCGTTGCGCAGTATCCGCCGAAGGTTGGGGGCGGCGTCGGCCATGGCGCGCAGGGTGGCCATCAGGTCGGCGTCGAGGCCGCCGAACAGGTCCTGGCCGCCGACTACCCCGAACGAGCTGCGGCCATCGGAGAACGGGATCAGCCAGTACCAGATGCCACGCTGCTCCGGATGCACGCTGATCAGGATCTTGTCGCGATCGAAGCCGGCAGCGTCGATGCGGTCTTCGATGTGGGTGAAGATGGCCTTGCGCGGCGGCATCGACGACGGCTGTTCCAGGTCGAGCAGGCGTGCCAGCACGCGGCCATAGCCGCTGGCGTCCAGCACGAATCGGCCGCGCACGTGATAGGGCTGTCCCTGCGGCCCGCGCACGGTGAGCAACGGGCCGTCGCCGCCGAAGTCGGCGGCGATGACTTCCTGCTGGTAACGCACCTCGACCCCCTGGCGCGCGGCGTCGTCGGCCAGCACCTTGTCGAAGCGGGCGCGCTGTACCTGGAAGGTGGTGCCGGGCCCCGGGCTGAACTTGTCGCGGAAGTCGAAGTGGGTGTATTGGTCGCCGCGGGCGAAGGCGGCGCCGTTCTTGACCTGGAAGCCGGCGGCCTGCACCGCCGGCATCATGCCGGCCTCTTCGATGTACTCCAGGCAATGGGCCAGCAGGCTTTCACCGATCGAGAAGCGTGGAAATTGCTGGCGCTCCAGCACCAGCACGTCATGGCCGTGGCGCTTCAGCAACGCGGCGGCCACGGCCCCGGCGGGGCCTGCCCCGATGACAACGACTTCCCGATACTCCATGCTCGATGCTTCCTAGAATGATCACTCGCAAGACAAGAACTCAGGCTTGGCGCGGCGGCCGGACCCACGGCGCCCACAGCAGCGAAAAGCCCACGCCCAGCGCCACCGCCATGCCGAAGTTGGCAATGGCCGGCGTGCGGCTAGCGGCCAGCAGGCCGAAAGACAGCAGGGTGGTGAGCGCGCCCAGCATGATGCCCACCAGGCTGGCCGCCGCGCCGGCGACCCGCTCATACATGAAGATGGCGTAGTCCACGCCGATGGCCGACACCAGCAGCAGGCCGAACAGGCTGAACAGGGTCAGCGGCTGCCCCAGGTAGCCCAGGGCCGCCAGGCTGCAGGCGGTCGCCGCCAGCGGCACGGCCAGGATGCGCCAGGTGGCCGCGCGCCCCAGCGTCAGGCACAGCAGCGCCGCCGCGACCAGGTACGACAGCAGCTTGAGTTCGGCGGCCTCGATGCGGGTGGCGGTGAACATGCGGTTCAGTTCGCCGCTGCGGTCCACCAGCATGACGCCGGGCGCGGCCTGTGCGATGGCGGCCAGCGCGGCGGGGTCGCGCAGGCCCTGCAGCGTGATCATGCCGGCGGCCTCGCCGTCGTGCTGGCCCAGCCACAGGCCGCGCCAGCGCTCGCCGGCCTGGCCCTGCATGGCGGCGTCGATGGTGACCGGGGGCAATGCCGCCAGCGCCAGCAATTCGTGTCGCAGTGCGTCGAAGGGGATGCCAAGGTCGGTGAGGGCCCGCCAGGCCGCGGGCCGCGCGGCCAGGGCGCCAAGCGCGGCGGCCAGGTCGCGCTGGTCGGCCTGCGGCGTCACCCGTTGGCTCAGGGCGTCATAGGCCTGCAGCGTGCCCGCGGCGATCTGCACGTCCAGGGCCTGGCCAACCCGCGCCTGGCGGCGCAGCAATTCGTCCGTGTCGGGCGCGCGCACCAGGAAGAACTGGCTGGTGGGCGTGATGCCGGTGATTTCGCCGATCTGGCGTGCCTGCTGCAGCAGCGGCGCCGGCAGGCTCAGCCATTGCCGCAGATCGTCCTGGACGCCGAGCCGGCCCAGGCCGCCGGCGACGATGGCCGCCAGCAGCAGGCCGCCGATTCCCAGGGCTAGGCGGCGGCCGGCCAGCCGCTCGCGCGCGCGCAGCGCGGCCTCGGCGAAGCGCAGCAGCGGCGGCCAGGGGCGGGGATCGAAACGCGCCATCCAGGCCGGCAACTGGCACACGGTGCAGGCGTAGGCCGCGAGCAGGCCGGCGGCGGAAAACACCGCGGTCTGGGTCAGGGCGGGAAAGGGCGTGAACGCCAGCGCGACATAACCGACGAGACTGGCGGCCAGGCTGATGGTCAGGCCGGGCAGCACGCGGCGCAGGGCGGGCCACGCGCGCCAATCGGGCATGCCGTAGCTCTTGCCCAGCCAGTGCAGGGGAAAGTCGACCGCGACGCCGATCAGGCTGGCGCCGATCACCAGCGTCAAGATGTGGATGGACCCGAACACCGCTACGCAGGCGACCGTGCCGGCCAGCAGACCCACGGCCACCGGCGCCAGCGCCAGCAAGGCGCGCCAGCGGCGCAACGCCAGCAGCAGCACGAGGACGATGCCGGCCATTGCGATGCCGCCGATCCAGCCGCTTTCGGCCACCGCCTGGGCGCGGCCCGCGGCGGCATAGAGCGGGCCGCCCGCCACCAGCAGGTCGGCGCCGCCGGCCGCCAGGGCCGGGCGGTCGCTGGCGATCTGGGCGGCGATGCGCGCCGGCGCGGCGCTGTCGAAGGCATCGCCGCGGGTGGCGGCGCGCACCAGCACCCAGGCGCGGCCATCGTGTTCGGCCAGCAGCGTGCCGGTGTCCAGGTCGTACCGCACCGTGCCGCCAGGACGCAGCGCCTGCTCGGCCAGCCGCGCCAGGCCGAGCAGGTCCTGGTCGAGCGGCACGACGCTGGACGAGGAGAACGGGTCGACCAGTTCGCGCGCGCGGCGCTGGGCGTAGCCTGTAGGGTCGGCCAGCAATTGCTGGCGCTGCGCCGCCGGCAGCAGCGCCAGGCGATTGG
>NZ_JCBANN010000089.1:0-15442 GCF_059761975.1 Achromobacter sp. 46006 | reverse complement strand
AGCGCCACCAGCCCACGCCCACTTCATTGAGCCATCGAGCGCGTTGGCGGTGACGGCAACGCGTTGCAATATGGGCCATGGAAGTCCCGGCCCGGCTTGATGAATTATGCCTGCCCGCCCGGCGGAACAGGGCCTAGCGCAAATCCCGGTAGTGGCGGCGCGGCCGTTGATGCACACTGTCCGTGCCGCGCCGACTCGAGCGCGATGGATAACGACAGGGCCCGCGCGGGCCCGTTGGGGAAGCCGCATGGACACGCCGGACCGGCAATTGCGCTATTTCATGCGCATTGCCGAATTGAAATCGCTCTCGCGCGCCGCCGAGGGCCTGGACCAGACCCAGTCCGGCCTGAGCCGGCAGTTGGCGGCGCTGGAGGCCCACGTGGGCAAGCCGCTGTTCGTGCGCACCGGTCGCGGGGTCGAACTGACCGAGGCGGGCGTGCGGCTGCTGGAAGGCATCCAGCCGGCCTACCGCGCCATCGACCAGGCGCTGGAGGCGGTGCGCCAGCGCGAGGGGGTGACGCAGGGATCGGTGCGGCTGGCCACCGTGCATACGCTCAGCTACTACTTCATGGCCGACGTGGTGGCGCAGTTCGTCAGCAGCCGCGAGCACGTCAACCTGTCGGTCATGGGCCGCAGTTCGCCCGAGGTGGTGACGCTGGTGGAAAGCGGCAAGGCCGACATCGGTTTCGTCTACGACGCCGCGGTGGCGTCGGACGCGCTGGTCTCGACGTCGCTGTTCGACGACGACATGTGCCTGATCGTGCGCGACGGCGTCGCCGTCGAGGACGGCGCCGACCTGGGCGCGATGGCGCTGCGGCTGGTGGGCTTTCCCTCGCACTATGCGCTGCGCAAGATGATCCACAGCGCCGGCCTGCAGCCGGAATTCGTGGCCGAGGCCGAGACCATCGACGCCATGCTCAAGCTGGTTTCCTCGGGGGTGGGCGCCTGTATCCTGCCATCGCGCATCCCGCAAAAGCTGCTGACTGATTACGGGCTGCGCAAGGTCGCCATCGGCAGTCCGGTGCTGCGCCGGCGCGTAGTCGCCATCACGCTGGCGCAACGCCAGCCGCTGCCGCTGGTGCGCGAACTGCTGGACTGCGCCCTCCGCATCGCGCGGGACTGAGTCCGCCGGGCCAAGTCCGCCGGGCTGAGCCCGCAGCGTTGAGCCCGCGCCGTCCTCGTTTACCCTCGGGCCGCGCGGCCGGCCCCCGGGCGCGGCCGCGTCGAATAGCTGCTATGAGCCCGGCTGCATGGCTCGATGCGGGGCCGCTTTCCATACTGTGCGGCAAGGCGCGGCATCCGTCCGCGCCATCCCGAACCGCATCAGGAGGCAGCAGCATGGACAACACCCTGCGCGAAAAAGCGTACTTCGACACCCGCGCCACCCAGGAGATGGCGCAGCACCTGCGCGCCGTGCCGCGCAGCATCCAGGAGACCATGGCCTATGCCTGCCGCATCCTGGCCATGACCGAACAGGAGGCCGGCCTGGCCGGCCAGATCAGCGTGCGCTCCGAGCGCCCGGGCGCCTACTGGACGCTGCGCTTCGGCCTGGGCTTCGACGAGGCCACGCCGGCCGACTTCATCGAGGTCGACCGCGATCTGCATACGCTCACGGGCCAGGGCATGGCCAATCCGGCGACACGTTTCCACCTGTGGGTCTACGAGGCGCGGCCCGACGTGCAATCCATCATCCATACCCATTCGCCATGGGCTTCGGCGCTGGCGGCGGCGCGCCAGCCGCTGGTGATCGCGCAGATGGATATGACACCGCTGCACGACGATTGCGCTTTCCTGGGCGAGTGGCCGGGCGTGCCGATCGCCGACCAGGAGGGCGTCATCATCTCGGGCGCGCTGGGCGCCAAGCGCGCCATCATCCTGGCGCACCACGGTTACCTGACGGCCGGCGCCAGTTGCGAGGAAGCGACCTACCTGTCGGTCTACCTGGAACGCGCGGCGCGCATGCAGATCCGGGCACAGGCCTTCGGTCCGCTGACGCCGGTGGACGACGCGCTGGCGCGCGAGGCGCACGACTATCTGCTCAAGCCGTCGATCGTGCGCGCCACCTTCGACTACTGGTGCCGCCAGACCCATGGCATCGCGCCGTTGCCGTGGCCGGCCCGCTGATACCAAGCCTGACCATAACGATACTTTCAAGGGGAAGTCATGATGACGACCAAGACACCGCGCGTGCGTTCGCGCCGGGACTACGTAACGGCCGGCCTGGCCAGCATGATGGGCACCACCATCGAGTGGTACGACTTTTTTCTCTACGGCACGGCCGCCGCGCTGATCTTCAACAAGATCTTCTTTCCCGCCTTCGATCCGCTGACTGGCACGCTGGCGGCATTCGCCACCTATTCGGTGGGTTTTTTCGCGCGGCCGCTGGGCGGGGTGATCTTCGGCCATTACGGCGACAAGATCGGCCGCAAATCGATGCTACTGATCACCTTGTTGATGATGGGGGTGCCGACCATCCTGATCGGGCTGATTCCTTCCTACGAGCAAATCGGCTACTGGGCCGCGGTGCTGCTGGTGCTGATGCGCTTCCTGCAAGGCATCGCGGTGGGCGGCGAGTGGGGCGGGGCCGTGTTGATGGCGGTCGAGCATGCGCCCGAGGGCAAGAAGGGCTTTTTCGGCAGCCTGCCGCAGGCAGGCGTGGCGCCGGGCCTGATCCTGTCGTCGCTGGCGATGGGCGCGGTAGCCGGGTTGCCGGAGCAGGCCATGCTGTCGTGGGGCTGGCGCCTGCCGTTCCTGGCCAGCGTGGTGCTGCTGGCGGTGGGCTGGTTCATCCGCGTCAAGGTGGCCGAGTCGCCCGACTTCGAGCGGATGCGCGAGCAGGGCGCCAAGGTCGAGGTACCGGTGGCCGAAGTTCTCAAGCATCACCGGCGCGCCCTGTGGACGGTGGTGGGCGCGCGGCTGGCCGAAGTCACCTGGTTCTATACCGTGGTCACGTTCTCGCTGGCCTACGCCACCGGCACGCTAGGCATCGCGCGCTCGGTGATGCTGGACGCCACCATCTGGGGCGCGGCGCTGGCGCTGTTCACCATGCCGCTGTTCGGCATGCTGGGCGACCGCATCGGCCACAAATGGGTATTCATGGCCGGCTCGGTCGGCATCCTGGCGTGCGCGCCGCTGTTCTTCCAGTTGCTGGCCACGGGACAGACCGGCTGGATCATCGTCGCGGTATGCCTGGCGGTGGGATTGGTCTACGCGTGCCTGTACGGCCCGGAGGGCACGCTGTTTTCCAGCCAGTTCCCGGCCGAAGTGCGCTACACCGGTATTTCGCTGGCGGTGCAGGTGTCGGGGGCGATCGGCGGCGGCCTGGCGCCGATCGTCGCGACCTGGCTGCTGGCGCGCGCCGGCGGCGATCCGAAGTACGTGGTGTGGTACCTGAGTGCGCTGGGCGCGATCGCGGTCTTCAGCGCCTGGCGCATGCGCGGCGACACGCCGCTGCGGGCCCCGCTGGGTGCCCCGGCCGCCGCGCGTAGCTGAGGGACGACATGAAGACAATCGATTACTACTTCTGGATGAACTCCGACTGGGCTTACCTGGGTGCTGACCGCCTGGAGGCACTGGCGGCGCGGCAACAGGCGCGCATCCGCTACCTGCCGGTGGACCTGCCCGACGTCTACGCGCGCACTGGCGGCGTGCTGCTGGGCCGGCGCTCGCCGCAGCGCCAGGCCTACCGGGTGGCCGAGCTGGCGCGCTGGTGCCGCAAGCTGGGCATCGTAGTCAATCCGACGCCGGCCTTCATGTGTCCGGACGCGGGGCTGGCCTCGTGTGTCGTGATCGCGGCGGATGCCGCCGGCTTGCCGGTCGCGGCGCTGTACAAGGCCGTTCTCGCGGCCGAGTGGTGCGAGGACCGCGACATTTCATCGCCGGACACACTGCGCGCCATCGTGCGGGAGCAGGGGCTGGACGCCGACGCGCTGATGGCCGCGGCCGAACAGCCGGCCGCGCGGCAGGCATACCGCGACAATACGAATGCGGCGGTGGCGGCCGGCGTGTTCGGCTCGCCGTCGTATGTCTACCGCGGCGAACTGTTCTGGGGGCAGGACCGGCTCGATATGCTGGAAGAGGCGATCGCCCGGCCGGCATGAGCCGCGCCATGGCGTCCATGGCGCTGTGGCGGCATGCGGTCGGCGTGCCTGCCAAGCCGTGCTGGCTGTCGGCGCCGCTGCCGGCACTGCGGGCAGGCGGGCCGCCGCCGCCATGGCGTTGGCCCGCCGCCGTTCACTTCGCCGCCGTCTTCACCAGCGGGCAGGTCGACTTGGACAGGGGCATGAAGGCCTCGTCGCCCGGCAGCGTGGCCACCAGCTTGTAGTAGTCCCATGGACGCTTGGATTGCGCTGGCGTCTTGACCTCGAACAAGTGCATGTCGTGCACCATGCGGCCATCTTCGCGGATGCGGCCATTGCTGGCGAAGAAGTCGTTGATCGGCATCGCCTTCATCTGCTTCATCACCGCGTCGGTCGCGTCGGTGCCGGCCGCCTGCACCGCCTTCAGGTAGTGCATCACGGACGAGTACGTGCCCGCCTGGCTCATATTGGGCATCTTCTTGAGCTTGTCGTAATAGCGCTGCGACCAGGCGCGCGTCTGGTCGTTCATGTCCCAGTAGAAGGCTTCGGTCAGCATCAGCCCGCCGGCCGATTCCAGGCCGATGGCGTGGATGTCGTTGATGTACAGCAGCAGGCCGGCCATCTTCTGGCCGCTCTGGGTCAGGCCGAACTCGCGCGCCGCCTTGATGGCGTTGACGGTGTCGCCGCCGGCGTTGGCCAGGCCGACGATCTGGGCGCCGCTGGCCTGCGCCTGCAACAGGTATGAGGCGAAGTCGCTGGTCCCGATGGGGTGGCGCGCGGCACCCAGGACCGTGCCGCCGCGCGCCTTGACCACGTCGGTGGCCGAGGCCTGCAGGGTATGGCCGAAGGCATAGTCGGCGGTCAGGAAGTACCAGCGCTTGCCGCCGCGGTCGACCGTGGCGCGGGCGGTGGTGTTGGCCAGCGACCAGGTGTCGTAGGTGTAGTGCACCGAGTAGGGCGAGCACAGGTCGTTGGTGATGCGTTCGGTGCCCGGGCCGCTGAAGACCACGATCTTCTGCTTCTGGCGCGCCACTTCCAGCACTGCCAGCGCGGGGGCCGAGCCGGCCACGTCCATGATGGCGTCGACCTGTTGCGTGTCGTACCACTCGCGGGCGCGGGCCGCGGCGATGTCGGCCTTGTTCTGGTGATCGGCCACCAACAGGTCGATTTTCTTGCCCAGCACCTTGCCGCCGAAGTCGTCGATGGCCATCTGCGCGGCGGTGGCGCTGCCTTTGCCGGTCACGTCGGCATAGATGCCGCTCATGTCCAGAATCAGGCCGAGGCGGACCACGTCGTCGGAGATGGCGGCGGGGGCGCTTTGCGCTACCGCGGCGTTCAGGAACAGGCTGGCGCCGCAGGCGGCGGCCGTGGCGGCGGCGCGCGGGAAGCGGCGCGCGAAGGTGCTGCGTTGCTGCGAAATCCGGGGCATGGGGGTCATGGTTGTCTCCATTTATGGTTATGCCGGATGCTTGCGGGAACTGCGCGCTTGGCCGCGAGGCCGCGCTTTTGTCATGAGATCGGGTAAGGGGAAGGCGCCGCTGCCGGCCGCGGGCGGCAGCAGCGGGTGGGCGTGTTCGCAGGCGTTGCTGGGAAAGCCGGGCCTCCTATCGCTGGTTCAACAGGTCGAATTCCATGCGCACCTTGCGGAATGGGAATTCCAGCCGCGCGAAATACACCACGCGGCCGTCGATGCAGGCATAGCGGCGCAGTTCGGCCACTGGCGAGGACACCGGGATCCGCAGCGACTCGGCCGACTCCTGGCCGGCCTCGATCACGTTCAGGACCTGGCGCGCTTCGCTGATGCGCGCGCCGTAGAACTGGTCCAGAACCGGGGCCACGGTGCTTTTCTGGATGCGGGCGCGGTGCTTGCGGAACAGGCCGCTTTCCAGGAACACCTCGCTGTAGCAGAACGGGCCGGCTTCGGTGGTGTGTACGCGCCGCAGATACTGGAAGCGGCCGTCGCGGTCGGCGTCGCAGCGCATGCCGAGCGTGTCGGGCAATGGCGAGTCGGCGCTCGACTCCACCAGCGACACCGTGCCGAGCTGGTTGCTCAGCTCCACTGTCTCGGCCCAGGTCTTGGGAATCAGCAGGGTCGGCGTTTCGGGCAGGTCGGCGTTGACGAAGGTGCCCGAGCCGCGCGAGCGCCGGATCAGGCCGTCCTGTTCCAGTTGGCCCAGGGCCTGGCGGATGGTGGCGCGCGAAATGCCGTAGGTTTCCATCAGCGCTTCGAGCGGCGGGATCTGCTGGCCCGGCCGCCAGGTGCGGTTCTGGATGTGGCTGCGAAACAGCGCCGCCGCCTGCAGGTAGAGCGGTTGAGGGCTGTGCGAGAAAAGCGGGCGCGCGGGCATGGTCGGATCGGTCAGGAGGTGGCGGGGGCGGCGAGCAGGGCGTCGGCCATCTCGCGCAGCCGGTGTTTCTGGATTTTGACCGAATTGGCGCTTTCCACGGACGGAAACGCATCCAGCACCGTGAAGCCGGCGGGAACCTTGAAGCCGGCCATGGCCCGCTTGCAGGCCGCCGTCCAGCCGGCCGCGTCGGCGCTGGCGCCGTCCCGCAGCAGCACGAAGGCATAGGGCACGGTCTTGCCGTCGCGGGTGGCGCCGACCACCTGGCAGGCGCGCACGCCAGGCAGGGTCTCCACCACCTGTTCGATTTCCACCGGGTTCACCAGGAAGCCGGACAGGCGCAGCGAGTCGCCGATGCGGGTCTGGAACACGAACTGGCGCGGGTTCAGGGTGTAGCCCAGGTCGCCGGTCTTGAAGTAGCCGTCTTCGGTGCAGGCGCGGCGGCTGGCCTCGGGGTTGTCGAGATAGCCGCGCATCAGGCTCGGCGACAGGATTTCCAGTTCGCCCGATTCGCCGTGCGGCAGGATCGCGCCGCTGGCCGGATCGCGCGCCCGGACCCGCGCTTCGGGATAGATCAGGGCGCCGCCGGGCTGGTGGCGCGCGGCCACGTCGCCCTGGGCGGGATCGCGCGGCTGGCCGGCCACCAGCGCGATCAGCTCGCTGGAGCCGTACAAGCCGGTCAGCGGCACGCCGGCCGCGCGCGCCAGATCCAGCAGATGGTCCAGGGCCGGCGTGAAGCTGGCAAAGCCGAACAGCCGCGCCGAAGCGAAGGCGCCCGGGCCGGCCGCGCGCAGCATGGCGACCAGCGCTTCGTTGTTGGCGTAGGTATGCGTGACCCGGTGGCGCTGGATGGCGGCGGCCGATTCGGCGTCGTCGAACACCGGCGCGCACACTACCGGAACGCCCCGCGCCAGGCCGCCCGCCAGCGTGGCGAAGCCGAAGGCGCCGCAGAACGGCGCGCTGGCCAGCACCCGGCTGTCATCGTCGTAGCCGAACGCCGCGGCCACCGCGGCGCCGTGGCGCAGCAGGGTGCGTTGGTCATGCAGCACGAACTTGGGCTGCGAGGTGGTGCCCGACGTGGTGAAGCACAGCACGCCGTTGTCGGCCTGCGGCGGCGGTGGGACGTCGGCGCAGGCGCGCAGGTCGGTGTAGCGCTGCACCGCCACGCCGCGCAACCTGGCGGCGACGGGTTCGTCCGTTTCCGAGACGGCGACGATGCCTTGCAGCCGCGCCAGGTGCCGTGGCTCGACGTCGGCCAGGATGCCCTGGAAGTCGATGCCCTTGAAGCCGGGCCAGAACACTAGCCAGTCGGCGCCGCCGCGGCCGAGGATATCGGCCAGTTCCAGCGCGCGAAAGCGCGTGTTGACGGACAGGACCAGCGCGCCCAGGCGGGCGCAGGCCAGGAAGGTCTCGACCCAGGCGGCGCAATTGGGCAGCCATACGGCTACCCGTTGGCCCGGCTTCACACCCAGGCGCGCCAGGCCGGCGGCCAGCGCAAGGCTGCGCGCGCGCAGCTCGGCGTGGCTGATCGGCTGGTCGCGGTCGATCAGGGCGGGACGCCCGGGGTGGCGCGCGGCCAGTTCGTCCAGGTGTTGCGAGAAGAGGGGAGCGGATGGCGTCATGGCCTTACACCGTGGCGATCGGCGTCACGGGCGACCCTACCGCGCCCGGCAGGCGCAGCGGCGGCGCGGTCAGCAGGAAACGGTTGCGGCCCTGCGCGTGCAGCCAGTCGGCCAGCGCTTTCAGGTACCACAGCTCGGCCAGCGGCACGCCCAGCTTGAACAGGCAGTGATGGTGCAGCGGCAGGATCGAATGACCCGGGCCGGCGGTGCGCGCCGGGTAGGCCTCGACCGCGTAATTGTCGGCGCAGATGGCCGCCACCCCGCTGTCGCTGATCCAGCCCAGCAATGCCGCGTCGGCGCCGTCCAGCACCGCGCCGGTCTGCTCCAGGCGGTGCGGATCGGGCTGGCCATCCATTGCCACCAGCGCTTCGGCAAAACCGGTGCGCAGCACCAGCATGTCGCCGGGCTCGACCACCACCTGTTGTTCGCGCATCGCCGCTTGCAACTGGGTGTGGCCCACCAGCGTGCGGCCGGGGCCGAAGGCGCGCGCCAGATCGACCAGTACGCCGCGGCCCTGCATGCCTTTCTCGGCATAGCGGTTGATGCCTAGCTTGCGCGCATACGAACCGCCCGGCGGGCAGCAGGCATCGGGGGCGGCATCGTCGCCGCCGAACACGTCCACCCCGGCGGCGTAGCCGTTGTAGTAGACGCGGCGGGCCTGGCCGTCGCCCTGAATGTCGAACTGCGCGCCGACATGGCACAGGCCGTCCCATTGGGTCGAATATTGCAGGCTGAGCGTGACCTGGTCGTCCGACAGCACGTCGACCGCCTCGGCTTGCAGCCGCGCCATGGCGAAGTTCAGGTACGGCGTGCCGTCGCGGAAGGTGGGTTTGAGTTGCGGCGGATGGCGACGCGGGTTGAGGACGTTGCCGCCAGGCAGATCCAGCGGCAGAGACAGGCAGAAGACCTTGCCGGCGCGCACTTCGCGCACGCCCTGCAGCACTTTTTCCTCGGTCAGCAGGTTCAGGCGGCCGATCTCGTCGTCCGGCCCGAAGTCGCCCCAGGTCGATCCCTCGGGACGGCGCGTCCAGCGTTTCATGGTTTGTCTCCGGTGTCTATTTTGTGTTCTTGTGAATATAGTACGTATTTACGTACTATAGGAAGTGTCCGCCGTCCGCGGGCATCCACCAACAGCATCCGCCCTAAGGCGGGGCCAGAAGAAATCCGCATCCAGCGGATTCGCGAGGAGACAGATCCATGACGCATTTCCTGCACAGGCGCGCCGGGCGGCGCGTGCTGGCCGCGGCCGCACTGGCGGCGCTGGCCATGTCCGCGGCGCATGCCGCCGGCTACCCCGAGCATCCCGTCACCGTGGTCGTGCCGTATCCGCCGGGTGGCGGCGCCGACCTCTTCGGCCGCGCCATCGCCAATGCGCTGCAGCCGGGGTTGAAGCAGACCGTGCTGGTCGAGAACAAGCCGGGCGCGGGCGGCAACATCGGCATGGCCTACGTGGCACGCGCCAAGGCCGATGGCTACACGCTGGGCCTGGGCACCATCGGCACCCAGACCATCAACCAGTTCCTGTACAGCAACATGGCCTTCGATCCGGAGCGCGACCTGGTGCCGATCGCGCTGGTGTCCACCACGCCCAACGTCATCGCGGTCAGCGCCAAGTCGCCCTACAAGACCGTGGCCGACGTGATCCAGGCGGCCAGGCAGTCCAAGGACAGGAAGCTGACCTACGCCTCGCCCGGCGTGGGCTCGTCGGTCCACCTGACGGGGGCCTACTTCGAGGCCATGGCCGGCGTGACCATGCTGCACGTCCCGTTCAAGGGTTCATCGGCATCGCTACCGGCGGTGGCCGGCGGCCAGGTCGACCTGCTGTTCGACAACCTGCCCGGCGCGCTGGCGCAGATCAAGGATGGCAACCTGGTGCGCGGGGTGGCGGTGACGTCGGCGACGCGCGATCCCTCGGTGCCGGACTTGCCCACGGTGGCCGAATCCGGGCTGCCGGGCTTTGACGTGACGGCGTGGTTCGCCCTGTACGCGCCGCGCGGCACGCCGGAACCGGTGGTGCGGCAATTGATCGAGGCGGCGCGCAGCGGCCTGGGCACGCCGGCGATCGCCGCCAATTTCGCCACCATGGGCGCCAAGCCGGGCACACTGTTCGGCCCCGATCTGGCCGCATTCGAGCGCCAGGAACGCGGCAAATGGGGCCGTCTCATCAAGGACAAGGGGATCTCCGCGCAATGACAAGTCCCATCGCATTGGTCACCGGCGGCAGCCGGGGCATCGGCCGCGCCATCGTCGCGCGGCTGCTGCAGGACGGCTTCGAGGTCGTCAACTTCAGCCGCAGGCCGCCGGACGCGGTGTTGCCCGGCGAGACCTTCCAATCGGTAGACCTGGGCGATGCCGCCGCCACGGCCGCGGCGGCGGCATCGCTGGTGGCGGCGCGGCCGGTGCTGCACCTGGTCAACAACGCCGGCATGATTCAGGTGGCAGGCATCGAGGCCGTGACCCTGGAAGACCTGGCGCGCACGGTGGCGCTGAACCTGACCGCGCCGCTGTTGCTGTTGCAGGCGCTGTTGCCGGGCATGCGCCAGGCAGGCTATGGGCGCGTGGTCAACATCGGCAGCCGCGCCGGCCTGGGAAAGCCGGGCCGTTCGGCCTACGGCGCCACCAAGTCCGGCCTGGCCGGCATGACGCGCACCTGGGCGCTGGAACTCGGCAAGGACGGCATCACCGTCAATACCGTCGCGCCCGGGCCGATCGCCACCGAACTGTTCGAGCAATCGAATCCGTCCGGCGCTCCGCAGACCGTGGCGCTGGAGGCGTCCATCCCGGTGGGGCGCATCGGCCGGCCCGAGGACGTGGCGCATGCGGTCGCGCTGTTCCTGGATCGGCGCGCCGGCTTCATGACCGGCCAACTGCTGTATGTGTGCGGTGGTATGTCGGTGGGGCTGGCTGCCTAGGCCGGGCGGCCGTGCTCCCCCAGCAAGTGCCGCGCGGCCTTCGCCGACAGCTTGCCGGCGGCGCGCAGGGCATGGGCGCGTTCATGCCGCAATTGGCGCAGCACCTGGCTGGGCGTCACGCCGAAATGCGCCGCGAACTTGCGCTGGAAGGTCCGGCGCGACATATGGCAGGCATCGGCCATGTCGTCGACCGACCAGCGCGCCGACAGGCTGGCCTCGATCTTCTCGACCAGGTCGCGGAACGGCGCCGCCAGGCGATCCTGCAGGCGCAGCGACTGGCTGTACTGGCGCTGATCGCCGTTGCGGCGCATGAAGACCACCAGGCGGCGCGCCACGTCCTGCGACACCCGCGCGCCCGCGTCGCGCTCGATCAGGGCCAGCGCCAGGTCGATGCCGGCGGTCACGCCGGCCGAGGTCCAGATCGCGCCGCTCTCGATGAAGATGCGGTCGTCTTCCACCCGCAGCGTGGGGTGCAACTGGCGCAGCCGGTCGGCCGAGCGCCAATGGGTAGTGACGCGGCGGCCATCGAGCAGTCCGGCCGCGGCCAGCAGAAAAGCCCCGGTGCAGACACTGCAGGTGCGGCGCGCCTGGGGACTGCGGCGCCGCAGCCATGCCAGGGTCTCGCCATGGGTGCCGGCCTGGTCGACGCCCGGGCCGCCCGGGACGAACAACATGTCGATCGGCGCGTCATCGTCGCTGGCGAAGGTGGCGTTGACCTGCATGCGCAGGCCCTGGTCCCAGGTGCTGACGACCGGGCTGGCCGCCACGGTGCTCAACTGGTAGCCGGCGCCGCCTTCCTCGTTGGCGCCACTGAACGCCTGCCACGGGCCGGCCAGGTCGAGCGGCTGGAAACCGTCGTACAACAGGAAGACAATGCGCTTTGGCGCGATCGTGGCGCGGTTTGGCGCGCGCCCGCCATGGTTCCGGTCTACGCTGGCGTTTCCGTTCTGCGAAGGAGCATCGTCGTGCATGTGAATATTCTCTTGTTCGAAGGGCTGACCCAGCTCGATATGACCGGGCCCTACGAGGTGCTCGCCGCCGCGCCCGGTTTCAGCATTGATTTTGTCGCAAAATCGCCGGAACCGGTGCGCAGCGATCGCGGCCTGCGTTTCGTGCCGACCCGGACGCTGGCGTCGGCGCTGCCCTGCGATCTGCTGGTGGTGCCGGGCGGGCCGGGCACGGATGATGCCATCCTCGACCCGGACTGGGTAGCTTTCACGCGCCGGCAGGCGTTGGGCGCGCGCTACGTCTTCGGCATCTGCACCGGGTCGCTGCTGCTGGGCGCGGCCGGCCTGCTGCGCGGCAAGCGCGCCTCCAGCCATTGGCGCGCCCGCGAGCTGCTGGCGCACTTTGGCGCGGTGCCGACCGATGCGCGGCTGTGCGTGGACGGCAATGTCTTCACCGCCGGCGGCGTCACCTCGGGCATCGACATGGCCTTGAAGGTGGTGGCCACGCTGTGCGGCGACGAGGCCGCCAAGCTGATTCAACTGCAGATCGAATACGACCCCGAACCGCCGTTCCCCGGCGGCACGCCCGCGACCTCGGAACCGGCCATCGTGCAGCGCTACCTGGCGCAGTCGCAGGCGCGCTTCGAGCAGCGCAGCGCCAAGGTGCGGCAGGCGGCGCTCAATGCCCCAGGTGGTCCAGCGGCAGGGGGCTCTGCGGCTTGACTGTCTGGATCGCGAAATTGCTGCGAATGTCCTTCACGCCGGGCAACTTCAGCAGCGTGGTCAGCAGAAAGCGTTCGTAGGCGCGCAGGTCCGGCAGCACCACCTGCAGCAGGAAATCGGATTCCCTCGACACCAGATGGGCCGCCACCACTTCGGGCTGGGCGCGGCGCTGTTGAGCGGGGTGCTGACCAATGCGCTCAATCCCAAGGCGCTGCTGTTCTGCTCGGTGTTGCTGCCGCAGTTCGTGTCGCCGGCGCAGGGCCCGATCGGGCAGCAGTTTGCCTTGCTGGGCGTGATCCTGGTGAGCCGGGGCCTGACCTTCGATGTGCTGTGCGCGCTGGCGGGCGGCGCCCTGGGCCGCTGGATGGCGGCGCATCCGCGCGTGCAGAAATGGCAGGGCACGGTGTTCGGCGGCGCGCTGATCGCGTTTGGCGTGCGCCTGACGCTGAATCGCTGAGGCGGCCGGGCCGCGCACGCTGCCGGGCGGCGTGGTGCCATGAAAAAAGCCTGACTCGCGTCAGGCCCTTTCTGCTTACTTGCCGAACGCCAGGGACGTTTCGTCCTCGTCCTGGTCCTCGCCCTCGGCGCGCGCCGGCAGGGGGCGGGCGCCATCGGCCAGCATTTCCGCCTGCGTCAGGCCCTTGGTCAGCTCCAGGGCCTGGCGTTCGAACAGGCGCCTGTACAGGCCGCCCTGCAAGCGGATCAACTGGTCATGGCTGCCTTCCTCGATGATGCGGCCATGGTCCATCACCAGCAGGCGGTCCAGCGCGCGCACCGTCGACAGGCGGTGCGCCACCACCAGCGTGCTGCGGCCGACCATCAGGCGTTCCATGGCCTGCTGGATCAGCACTTCGCTCTCGCTGTCCAGGCTCGAGGTGGCCTCGTCCAGGATCAGGATCGGCGCATCGGCCAGGAAGGCCCGCGCGATCGCCACGCGCTGGCGCTCGCCGCCCGACAGTTTGACGCCGCGCTCGCCCACCAGCGTCTCGTAGCCCTTGGGCAGCGCCATGATGAAGTCATGCGCGCTGGCCAGCCGCGCCGCCTGCTCGATCTCGGCCTGCGTCGCGCCGGGGCGGGCGTAGGCGATGTTCTCGGCCAGCGTGCGGTGAAACAGCACTGGCTCCTGCTGCACGATCGCGATCTGGCCGCGCAGCGAAGCCTGCTTCACCTGGGCGATGTCCTGCCCGTCGATGGTGATGCGGCCGCCGTTGACGTCATACAGGCGCTGGATCAGCTTGATGAAAGTGGTCTTGCCCGACCCGGAATGCCCGACCAGGCCAACCCGTTCACCCGGCGCGATACGCACCGAGAAGCCATCGTATAGCGGCGCTTCGTGGCGGCCATAGCGGAAGGTCACGTCCTCGAAGCGGATCTCGCCGGCCGTGACGCGCAGTTCTCCCGCGCCGGGCCGGTCGTCCACGCCCAGCGGCTGCTTCTCCAGCGCCACCAGTTCCTCCATGTCGTTGACCGAGCGCTGCAGGTTGCGGATGTGCATGCCCACGTCGCGCAGGTGTCCCTGCAACATGAAGAACATGGTCAGGGCGAAGGTGACATCGCCGACGCTGGCCTGGTCGCGCGACCACAGCCACAGCGATGCGCCCAGGATGCCGGCCTGCATCGCCACCAGCATCGCGCCCTGCACGCCGCCGTTGAAGGTGGCGCGAATCCAGGTGCGGCGGGTGCGGCGGCGCCATTTGTCGACTACGCGGTCCAGGCGCGCTTCCTCGCGCGTCTCGGCGCCGAAGGCCTTGACGACCGGGTTGCAACTGACCGCGTCGGCCAGCGCGCCGCCCATGCGCGTGTCCCAGGCATTGCCCAGCCGCGCCGCCGGCGCCACGTAACCCAGCGACAGCGCCGCCGTGACCGCGATGTACAGCACCGATCCAAGGCCCACCACCAGGCCCATCACCGGCCAGTGGATGCCCAGCAGCACGGTGGCGCCGACCAGCATGATGACCGACGGCAGCAGCGCCACCAGCAGCGTGTCGTTCAGCAGGTCCACCGCCCACATGCCGCGCGTGATCTTGCGCACGGTCGAGCCGGCGAAGCTGTTGGCATGCCAGTCGGTGGAAAAGCGCTGCACCCGGTAGAAGGCGTTGGAGACCATGCCGTTCATCATCTTCAGGGTGAAGACGATGATGTTCTGGAACACGGCCTGGCGCAGCAGCGTGCCGCCAATGCCCAGTGCGATCAGCAGCCAGAACGCGGTGATGGCCGCGCTCCAGACCTGCGCGTCGGCCGCGGCGCCGGAAGCCACGGCGTCGACCAGCCGGCCGGCGTACAGCGGGGTCAGCACGTCGGCCAGGGCGGACAGCAGCGCCAGTGCGACGATCAATGCGGTGCGCCAGGGTTGGGCGCGCCAATAGCGGAAGGTAAAACCAAGGACGTCCTTGAAGGCTTGTCCTCGCAGATCGATTTTTGTTCGATTCATTGCGGTTCGCCCGGCAACGCGAAGGCGCCGGATTCCTTGTGGGAAGAGGGTGATACGACCTGCGCCTCACGGCGCGGGCATTGCGTTCAGGCGGTTGGGGCGGGCACGGCGGACCAGTCGTCAGGCAGTCTGGCGATGGGGCCGCGCGGGCGACGACTTAATGGCGTCGCGGAGATACGCGCGGGATGGCGGTATGCGGATTGATCATCTTGCGCCTCCCAGGTGTAGGTGAAGGGAAAAAAGAATGGGCACAGGCCCGAATTGAAGATTCTATAGAAGTGGTGTAGGCGCATCAACCGCGCGCGCAGTGGGGGATTGCGGGCGTGTGGGTTTTTTCCCACGGCCCGGCCGGCGGCACGCGGCGACAACGCGGTCCGCCGGCC
>NZ_JCBANN010000088.1:0-16687 GCF_059761975.1 Achromobacter sp. 46006 | reverse complement strand
GCGCTGGGCGGGGCGCTGGTCGGCGGCATCGGCGCGGCCAGCGCCTACGGCCTGGCGACGCTGCTGTCGCTGCTGGCGGCAGGCCTGCTCGCCGGCCTGCCGCCGGACGCGCCGCGCGCCACGGCGCCGCGCCATCTATGGCGGGAATTGCGCGAGGGCGCGGCCTTCGTCACCGGCCATCCGCTGCTGCGGCCCGTGCTGGTGACGGCGGTGTTCTTCAATACCGCCTGGTTCGTGCTGCAGGCGGTCTACGTGGTGTACGCGGTGCAGCGGCTGCGATTGGATGCGGCCGGCGTCGGCGCCACGCTCGGCGTCTACGGCGCCGGCATGCTGGCCGGCGCGCTGGCGGCTCCCTGGCTGGCAGCCCGGTTGCCGTTCGGCGCCCTGATCGCGGCCGGCCCGCTGTGCGCGCTGGCAGCCAGCCTGATCCTGCTGTCGACGCTGGCACTGCCGTCCGGCATCTGGGCCGCAATGGGCTTCTTCCTGTTCGGCGCCGGACCGATCCTGTGGACCATCGCCACCACCACGCTGCGCCAGGCTGTCACGCCGAACGCGCTGTTGGGCCGGGTATCCGCCGTGATCGTCACCGCCACCTTCGGCGCGCGGCCGGTGGGCGCGCTGATCGGCGCGGCCCTGGCATCGACGCTGGGGCTGGAAGCGTGTCTGTGGGTATCGAGCGCCGGTTTCGCGGCGCAGTTCGCGGTGCTGGCGCGTTCGCCGGTGCCGCGGCTGCGGCGCCAGCCGCAACCGGCGGCGGCTGAACCGGCGGCCTGACGCGGCGCGCGGCGGGCGCCCGACCGAAGGCGAAGGACCGCAAGGCGCGGGACGAGAAGCCGCCGTCCTCGCGGCACGATCTGTTGTGGCCGCGCAAGCGCCCATCTGT
Source organism: Achromobacter sp. 46006 (assembly GCF_059761975.1). NCBI lineage: Bacteria > Pseudomonadati > Pseudomonadota > Betaproteobacteria > Burkholderiales > Alcaligenaceae > Achromobacter > Achromobacter sp. 46006. The sequence continues at coordinate 15,804 of NZ_JCBANN010000088.1, read as the reverse complement.
ATCTGGCGCGGGCCGGCAACGGCCACTAGACTGGCTTGCCGCTGTCGCTGGGCCCCGAAAGGCCCAGGGCGGCTTCCGCCATGCTCCCTTCCGCCGCTCGCGTCATGCTGAACATCCTGGGAAAAGCCTCTTCCATCAACGTCCGCAAAGTGCTGTGGACCTGTGTCGAACTGGATCTGCCGTTCGCGCGCGAGGACTGGGGGGCCGGCTTTCGCCCGACCGCCGAACCGGCTTTCGTGGCGCTCAACCCGAACGCCATGGTGCCGGTATTGCGCGACGGCGACTTCGCGCTGTGGGAGTCGAACAGCATCATCCGCTACCTGGCCAACCAGTACGGCGGCGCGCGCCACCCGGCGTTTTATCCGGCCGAAGCCCGCCGCCGCGCCGGCGTCGACCAGTGGCTGGATTGGCAGGCGAGCGACCTGAACCGCTCCTGGGGCTATGCCTTCATGGCGCTGGCGCGGCAATCACCCGCGCACCAGGACGCGGCCGCCATCGCCGCCTCCTGCCGCGACTGGGGCCATTTCATGGGCATACTGGAACGGCGCCTGCAAGCGACCGGCGCCTACGTGGCCGGCGAGGTCTTCACGCTGGCCGATATCGCCGTCGGCCTGTCGGTGAACCGATGGTTCCTGACGCCGCTGGACAATGCCCTGCGGCCCGACCTGCCGGCCGTGACGGCGTATTACGACAGGCTGGCCGAGCGGCCGGGCTACCGCGCGCACGGCCGCAACGGCACGGTGTAGCGCAGCGCGGCCGGCCTGGCCCGCCGCGTCTGCCGCCGTGGGCCGCCCTACTTGATCACGCCGCAGATCATGCGCCCGCCTCCGCCGCCCAGCGGCTTGGGGCTATCGCTGTAGTTGTCGGCGCCCACGTGGATCATCAGCGCGCGCTGCTTCACGTCGGCCAGTTTCAGGCGCGGCGCCACCACCGCGGTCTTGGCAGAGCCGTCGGCGGCCACCGTGATGAACGGCAGATCGCCCAGATGGCCATCGGTGGCCAGGGGCCCCTTGTGCGCCTTGGTGTTGTGCGGGTCCAGGTGGCCGCCCGCGGCGCCGCCCGGCGTCACCTTGCCGTCGACCGTGGTCGACGCGCAGGACCCCTTTTCATGCACGTGGAAGCCGTGTTCGCCGGGCGGCAGGCCGGCCAGCTTCGGGGTGAACTTCAGGCCGGCCTTGGTCTGTTCGAGCGTGATGGTGCCGGCGCTCTTGCCCACCGAGCCGTCGTCGTTCAGGAACGACATCGTGACGCGCTCGGCCTGGGCCGCGGCCGAGACGCCGGCCAGCGCCAGCGTTGCAACGAGAATCGAGAATTTCTTCATGGACTTGCCTCCTGGGAGTGATGCGCGCGATACGGGCTGCCCGGTCGGGCGGCGGTCGTCCCGCAACCCGCGGGCAGGCCCGGGACTGTCGAAAACAATAGCACCGCGCCACGGCGCTTCGCCAGCAATCTTCATTCCTGATACATCGGATGCGTCCGCCAATCCCACAGGCGGGCCGGCCCCGCGCCGCCAGGCCCGCTAGCTGCCCGCCAGCAGCACCGCCGCGTGCAGCAGCACCCCGATCAGCCCGCCCACCAGCGTGCCGTTGAAACGGATGTACTGCAGGTCGCGCCCCACGCTCAGTTCCAGTTCGTCGACCAGGTGGCGCTCGTCCCACAGCTTGACGGTGCGCGAGATGTGTTCGGTGACGCCGATGCGCAACCGTCCCGTCAGCCGGCGCGCGGCGCCCAGCACATGGCCATTGATGGCTTCGCGCAGGTCCGGCTCCTCGCCCAGTTTGCGCGCCAGCGCCAGCAAGGCGCTTTCCAGGTGCGCGGCCAGCGCCGACCGCTCGTCGCTCAGGTCGCGCCGCAATGCCGCATGGATGTCGTCCCACAGGCCCTGCACGTATTCCTGCACCTTGGGGTGGTCGATGGCGCGCTGCTTCATGGCTTCCACCTGGGCGGCCAGCGCCGGCTCGGAGCGCAGGCGCGCGATGTAGTCCAGCACCCAGGCCTCGTAATCGCGCCGCACCGGGTGGTCGGGCTCGGACAGTACGTCGCGCAGCTCCTGCACCAGCGCGCGCGCCAGGCGGTCGGCCAGGTTGTCGGCGATGCCCTCGACCGAGGCGATCACGTCCACCGCCTTGATGATGCGCGGCCATTCCTTGCGCGCGAACTTGACCAGCAGCGCCGAGGCGCGCTCCTTGACGTCCTCGTCGCCCAGGTAGCCGCCCAGGCGCTCCATGGCGGCGTCCAGCAGTTCCTGGTGGCGGCCGTCGCGGGTCAGCAGGCCCAGCACCTCGCCGGCGGTGCCGGCCGCATCCCAGCGCCGCAGGTTCTTCACCACGAACTCCTGGATCACCCCGCGCACCGCGCGGTCGTCCAGCAGGTCCAGCGTCTGCAACGCCACCCGCCGCGCGCCGTCGCTGAGCGCATGCGCCTGCTTCGGCCGCGCCAGCCAGCGCGACAGGCGCGCGGCCGGGTCGAAGCCGCGCAGCTTTTCCATCAGCGTGTCCGGGTCGAGGAAGTGGTCGCGCACGAACACTGCCAGGTTGTCGCCGATGCGGTCCTTGTTGCTGGGGATGATGGCGGTGTGCGGGATCGGCAGCCCCATCGGCCGGCGAAACAGCGCCACCACCGCGAACCAGTCGGCCAGCGCGCCGACCGTGGCCGCTTCGCAGAATGCGCGCACCCAGGCCCAAGGGCCCTGCCCGCCCATGACGTGGCTGGTGATGAAACCGCTGATCATCGCCACCAGCAAGGCCAGCGCGGCGATCTTCATGCGCCGCAGTTGCGTGCGGCGTGCCTGCGAGGCCAACCCCGAGCGGGTGGCAAATGCCGACGCGGAAGGGTTGGCGGAAGGCGGCGTATCGGTCATGGCGTCTCCGGCGCGAAATGCCCGTCCAGCATACCAAGCCCGTCCGGTCGCGGCTTCATTCGCCGGCTTCGGCCAGGGCGCCGCGCAGCCAGGCGATGAAGGCGTCGGCATGGGCAGTGCGCGCGCGGCCGGCGGCCGGCACCGCGCGCAGGCCGCCTTCGAAGGGCACGAAGCCATGGGGCGCCACCAGCAGGCCGTCCTGCAGTTCGCGCGCGATCAACCGCCGTTCGACCAGGGCCACGCCCAGGCCCGACAGCGCCGCCTCGATGCACAGATGGGTGTGCGGGAAGGCCAGCGTGTCGCCCAGCGCCGCCGGCTGGCCGGTGATGGCCTCCCATTGATTCCAGGCGCTGGACGTGTACTCATGCGCAATGCGCACGCGCGATGCCGGTTTCCTGCGCGCATAGGCCGGCGTGCAGACCGCGCCGAAGCGCACCGGCGCCAATGCCAGCGCCCGCCCCCGGTCCGCTTCGGCATAGCCGGACAGGTCCCAGGCCAGGATCAGGTCGGCCCCCTCGTTGCGCATCTCGCGCGCCGAGGTCATCGACAGGCGGATGCGGATCTCGGGATGCTCACGATAGAACACGGCCAGTTGCGGCACCAGCCAGCGCATGGCGAAGGTGGCGCTGCAGGCCACGTGCAGCCCCGGCGCCTGCGACTCGCGCGCCAGGCGCTCGTAGGCGTTTTCCAGTTGGTCGAAGGCCGCGCGCACCGAGGCGTAGAAGGTGGCGCCGGCCCGGGTCAGGCGCAAACCGGTGCCGTCCTTCTCGAACAGCGCCACGCCAGCATGTTCCTGCAGCAGGCGCAGATGACGACTGACGGCGCCGTGGCTGCGGCACAGTTCCTCGGCGGCGCGCGTGACCGAACCGCTGCGGGCAATGGCCTCGAAGGCGCGGACGGCGGACAGAGGGGGCAATTGGCGCATGGTAATTTGTCAGGAAAACTGACGAAGTGGCAGAAAAACTGCATTGTTCGATGATAGGTCTGCTTTTAGCATGACGGCATCTATTTGCGGCCTGCAAGCATGGTGCGTGATCGCGCCACAGGCTGACAGCGGTTTCATTTGTTTTATTTACCTGACGATCCCGCCCCTGCCATCGGAACCCCTCATGCACATTACCCATCTTGCCGCCCACGAAGCCCTGGACAGCCGCGGCAACCCCACCGTCGAAGTCGAGGTCCGCCTGGACGATGGCGCCCGCGGCCTGGCCCTGGTGCCATCGGGCGCCTCCACCGGCAAGCGCGAAGCGCTGGAACGGCGCGACGGCGACAATGCCCGTTACCTCGGTAAGGGCGTGCTCGGCGCCGTCGCCGCGGTCAACGGCGAACTGCGCACAGCGCTGCTGGGCCTGCCGGCCGATCAGCAGGCCCGCATCGACCGGGCCATGATCGAGATGGACGGCACGCCCGACAAAAGCCGTCTGGGCGCCAACGCGCTGCTCGGCGTATCGCTCGCGGTGGCGCATGCGGCGGCCGCCAGCCAGGGCCTGCCGCTGTGGCGCCATGTGGGCGGAGTGCAGGCCCAGACCCTGCCGGTGCCGATGATCAACATCATCAATGGCGGCGCGCATGCCGACAATCCGCTCGACTTCCAGGAGTTCATGATCCTTCCGGTGGGCGCCGGCAGTTTCCGCGATGCGCTGCGCATGGGCGCCGAGGTCTTCCACACGCTGCGCCATGCCCTCAAGGCCGCCGGCCACAGCGTCAACGTCGGCGACGAAGGCGGCTTCGCGCCAACCCTGCGCTGTGCGCCCGAGGCCCTGGACTTCATCATGGCGGCGATCGCGAGCGCCGGCCTGCGTCCGGGCGCCGATATCGCGCTGGCACTTGACCCGGCCGCCAGCGAATTCCACGGCGCCGATGGCTACCGCTATCAGGGCGAGAACCTGCTGCGCACGGCCGAACAACAGGTGCAATACCTGGCCGGCCTGGTGCGCGACTACCCCATCGTGTCGATCGAGGACGGCATGGCCGAAGACGACGCGGTCGGCTGGAAGGTACTGGGCGCAACGCTGGGCGGCGCCTGCCAACTGGTGGGCGACGACGTATTCTGCACCAACCCGCGGCTGTTCCAGGCCGGCATCGAACAAGGCATCGGCAACGCCATCCTGGTCAAGATCAACCAGATCGGCACGCTCAGCGAAACCTGGCGGGTGCTGGCGCTGGCGCGCCGCGCCGGCTATGGCGTGGTCATGTCGCACCGTTCCGGCGAAACCGAGGACACCAGCATCGCCGACCTGGCGGTGGCGGCCAATTGCGGCATGATCAAGACCGGCTCGCTGTCACGCGCCGACCGCACCGCCAAGTACAACCGCCTGCTGCGCATCGAGCGCGAGCTGGGCGCGGCGGCGGTGTACGCCGGCGCCAGCGCCCTGGTTCGGCACGGCTAGCGCCGCCGCGCCAGGTCCGTTCACAGGCGTTCAAGACAGGGCCGGCGCAACGGCGGACCATGGCGTTTTTTTGCCCAGGAGCCCGCCATGTCAGCCCAGCCCGTCCCCCTCGCCCCCGCCCTGCCGGAGAAAGTCGTGATCGTGCTGGCGGCGGGCCTGGACCTGGGCCAGGCCGCCAACGCCACGGCCTGCCTGGCCGCCGGCCTGGCGGCACCAGGGGCCGCCTGGGCGGGCCAGCCCTTGCGCGACGCCGACGGCATGGCGTCGGCGGCCATTTCGCACCTGCCCATTATCGTGCTGACGGCCGACGAGCCCCGTATGGCGCAACTGCGCGAGCGGCTGTCCCTGCCCATGCCGGATAACGCCGGCATGACGCTGTTTCCGGCCTATGCGCGCCAGATCCACGAGGCCGCCGAATACTGGGCCCGGCATCGCCGGACCTCGCATCGCGACCAGCCGCTGCTCGGCGTGGGCCTGGCCGGCCCCCGGCGCTGGGTCAACGCGCTGACAGGCAGCCTGCCGATGCTGCGTTGAGGCGGTTTCGTCGATTGCCTGCCCCGGCCCGGCGCCAGTCAGCAACACCACGTTGGCATGGCGATGCGCCGTACACCCGGCCCGGCCAGCCCTATGCCGCGCCCAGCAGCCCGGGCCGCCCTTCATGCGCGGCCTGGGCGCGCTGCTGGATGAACTCGATCATCATGGCGATGGCGCGCGGATGGTGGCGGTTGGGCATGTACAGCATGTACATGGCGCGGCCGAAGATGCTGAGCCGCCATTGCGGCAAGGCGGCGACCAGGTCGCCGCGCGCGATGTCGTCGTGCACCACGTAGTCCGGCACCACGCCGATGCCCAGACCGGCCAGCATGGCGTCGCGCAGGAAGGCGTAGTTGCGCGAGATGATGGTGGGCTCCAGCACCACGTGCTGGCGCGGCTGCCCGCCGTAATACGCCGACAGCCGCAACGGCCGGCCGATGACGGCGGCGCTGATGACCGGCAGGCGCGCCAGGTCGGCCGGCTTGTCCGGCAGGCCCCGCTCGCGCACGAAGGCGGGCGAGGCACAGGCCACGTAACGCACCTGGCCCAGTTCCCGCGCCACCAGGTTGTGCGGCGGCTCGGACATGATGCGCACGGCGATGTCGACCTCGTCGCGCAGCAGGTCGTCGACGCTGTTCTCGAACAGCACGTCCAGCACGATGTCGGGGTAGGCGCGCTTGAATTCCAGCAGCCACGGCGTCATCACGAACTGGCCGTAGCCGCTGGGCACGCTCAGCCGCACCTTGCCCTGCGGCGTCTTGCCCAGGGATTCGACCGCTTCGCGCGCGGCCGCCAGTTCATCCTGGATGCTGCGACCATGCTGGTACAGCTTCAGGCCGATCTCGGTGGGCTCGACGTGGCGCGTCGTGCGCCGCAATAGCTGCATGCCGACGGCGCGTTCCAACTGGGTCAGGTGATAGCTGACGTTGGCCCGTGTCATCTTCAGGCGGCGCGCGGCTTCGCTCAGGTTGCCGGCGTCCAGGATTTCCACCAGCAGTGTCAGCGCTTTCGTGTCCATGCCGAATCTCCCGAGGCGGCCGGCAATTCCTTCATTGCAACGCGGCGCCTCGCAGACGATTGTCAATTTTTTTTATCGTCAATGTCAATTCTTGATGTCATTGTCAAGACTTCTTTGCTGGGAAAGAATAGACGGATACAAGACGGGCCGTTCCTGGCCCGCCAGGCGCCGCAATTGCGCCGCGTCCGCCCCCGGGACGCGCCGGCCTTGCCAGAGCCCCGCTCTGCGATGCCGCCGTGCCGGTCTGGCCGGCGCGGGCGGCGACCCTACCGGAGACACTGTCCCATGACAGCCAGCGCACCCGCCGGCGCCGTGCACACGCGCCGCGACGGCGACGTTCTCGTCGTCACGATCGATCATCCCGCCGTCAATGCCCTGAGCGCCGATGTGCGCGCGGGCCTGGCGCGCGCCATCGAGCAGGCCGGCAGCGACCCGCAGGTGCGGGCCGTGCTGCTCACCGGCGCCGGCAACAACTTCATCGCCGGCGCCGACATCCGCGAATTCGGCAAGCCGCCGCGTCCGCCCGCCCTGCCCGACGTCTGCAACCAGATCGAAGCCTGCGCCAAGCCGGTGGTGGCCGCGCTGCACGGCGCCGCGCTCGGCGGCGGCCTGGAAGTGGCGCTGGCGGCGCATTACCGCGTGGCGTTACCCGGCGCCAAGCTGGGCCTGCCCGAAGTGACGCTGGGGCTGCTGCCCGGCGCCGGCGGCACCCAGCGCACGCCACGCCTGATCGGCGCGGCCGCGGCCCTGGACCTGATGCTGTCGGGCAAGCCGATGACGGCGCAGGCCGCCGTCGCGGCCGGGCTGGCCGATGAACTGGCCAGCGGCGCCGACCCGCTGGCCGCCGGCCTGGACTACGCCCGCCGCCTGCTGGCGCAAAACGCCGCGCCGCGCCGCAGCCGCGACGGCCAGGCGTTGGCCGACAAGGCCGCCTCGCTGGCCGCGATCGACGCCGCCGGCCAGCGTATCGCCGCCAGCACGCGCGGCCTGTTTTCGCCCGCAAAAATCCTGGACGCGGTGCGCGCCGCCGTCGAACTGCCGTTCGACGAAGGCCTGCGCACCGAGCGTTCGCTGTTCCTGCAATGCCTGGACAGCCCGCAGCGCGCCGGCCTGATCCACGCCTTTTTCGCCGAACGCGAGACCGCCAAGATCCCTGAATTGAAGCAGGCCAAGCCGCGCCGGCTCGACAGCGTCGGCGTGATCGGGGGCGGCACCATGGGCGCGGGCATCGCCGTGGCGGTGCTGGACGCGGGCCTGCCGGTGGTCATGGTGGAACAGGACGAGGCCGCGCTGGCGCGCGGCCGCCAGCGGGTCGAACACGTCTACGACCTGCTGGTCGGCAAGGGCCGCATGACGGCCGACGAACGCGCCGCGCACCTGGCGCGCTTCACCGGCGCCACCGACTATGCCGCGCTGGGCGAGGCCGACCTGATCATCGAGGCCGTGTTCGAGGACATGGACGTCAAGCGGGCGGTGTTCGCGCAGCTTGACCGCGTCGCCAAGCCGGGCGCGGTGCTGGCCACCAATACCTCTTACCTGGACGTGGACCGCATCGCCCAGGCCACGCGCGGCCCCGCCGATGTGCTGGGCCTGCACTTCTTCTCGCCCGCCAACATCATGAAGCTGCTGGAGGTGGTGGTGGGCCGCCAGACCGCCGCCGACACCGTCGCCACCGGCTTCGAGCTGGCGCGCCGCCTGCGCAAGATCCCGGTGCGCGCCGGCGTCTGCGACGGCTTCATCGGCAACCGCATCCTGGCGGTGCACCGCCAGGCGGCCGACATGATGATGGAGGACGGCGCCTCGCCCTACGAGATCGACGCGGCGGTGCGCGACTTTGGCTATCCCATGGGTCCGTACCAGATGGTGGACCTGGCCGGCGGCGACATCGGCTGGGCCACGCGCAAGCGCCGCGCCGCCACCCGCGACCCGGCGCTGCGCTACGTGCAGATTCCCGACCGCCTGTGCGAGCGCGGCTGGTTCGGCCAGAAGACCGGCCGCGGCTTCTACCTGTATCCGGATGGCGCCCGCCAGGGCACGCCCGATCCGGAAGTGCTGGCAATCATCGACGCCGAGCGCCAGCGCGCGGGCGTGACGCCGCGCCCGTTCAGCGCCGAGGACATCCAGCGCCGCTACCTGGCGGCCATGATCAACGAGGCCGCCAACGTGCTGCACCAGGGCATCGCGCTGCGGCCCTCGGACATCGACATGGTGTTCCTGTCGGGCTATGGCTTTCCGCGTTATCGCGGCGGGCCGATGCACTACGCCGACCGCGTCGGGTTGGCCAACGTGCTGGCCGACATCCGCGCCTTTGCCAAGGAAGACCCCGCGTTCTGGAAGCCGTCGCCACTGCTGGTGGAACTGGCCGAATCCGGCCGCGATTTCGCCAGCCTGAACCAGGCCGCCTGACCCCATTCACCCAACGGAAACCGACATGCGCGAAGCCGTCATCGTCTCCACCGCCCGCACGCCCATCACCAAGGCGCAGCGCGGCGAATTCAACCTGATCGCCGGGCCGACCCTGGCCGCCCACGCAGTGCGCGCCGCGGTCGAGCGCAGCGGCATCGATCCCGCCCTGATCGAGGACGCCTTCATCGGCTGCGGCTACCCCGAGGGCGCCACAGGCCGCAACATCGGACGCCAGGCGGTGATCCGCGCCGGCCTGCCGGTCAGCGTCGGCGGCGCCACCGTCAACCGCTATTGCGCCTCGGGCCTGCAGGCCATCGCCTCGGCCGCGGCGCGCATCGTCATGGACGGCGCGCCCGCCATGCTCGCCGGCGGCGTCGAGTTGGTGTCGCAGATCCGCACCCGCGACGACGGCGTCAGCGGCATGGACCCGTGGATCGTGGCCAACAAGCCCGAGCTGTACCTGCCCATGATCGAAACCGCCGACATCGTCGCCGCGCGCTACGGCATCAGCCGCGAGGCGCAGGACCGCTTCGCCGCGCAGAGCCAGGCGCGCACCGAAGCCGCCCAGGCCGCCGGCCGCTACCGCGAAGAGATCATCGCCGTCACCACCACCATGGCCGTTACCGACCGCGCCACCGGCGCCGTGACGGAACGCGAGGTCACGGTGGACCACGACACCTGCAACCGCCCCGGCACCACCTACGAGGCGCTGGCCAAGCTGGCCCCGGTGCGCGGCCCGGACCAGTTCGTGACCGCCGGCAATGCCTCGCAGTTGTCGGATGGCGCCGCCGCCTGCGTGCTGATGGAAGCGGCCGAGGCGCAACGCGCCGGCATCCGCCCGCTGGGCGCATTCCGCGGCCTGGCGATCGCCGGCTGCGAGCCCGACGAAATGGGCATCGGCCCGGTCTACGCCGTGCCCAAGCTGCTGGCGCGCCACGGCCTGAAGGTCGACGACATCGATCTGTGGGAACTGAACGAAGCCTTCGCCTCGCAGGCGCTGTACTGCCAGGAACGCCTGGGCATCCCGATGGAGCGGTTGAACGTGAACGGCGGCTCGATCGCGCTGGGCCACCCGTTCGGCGTCACCGGCGCCCGCCTGGCCGGCCACGTGCTGCTGGAAGGCCGCCGTCGCGGCGCGCGCTACGCCGTCGTCACCATGTGCGTGGGCGGCGGCATGGGCGCGGCCGGCCTGTTCGAAATCTACTGAGGAATCGCCCGATGGATCTGGAATTCACCCCCGAAGAAAACGCCTTCCGCGACGAGGTCCGCGCCTTCCTGGCCGCCAACCTGCCGGCGCGGCTGTCGGCCAAGGTCACGCAGGGTAAGCTGCTGGCGCGCGCCGACATGGTCGAGTGGCACGCCATCCTCAACCGTCAGGGCTGGCTGGCCAGCCACTGGCCGGTGGAATACGGCGGCACCGGCTGGAGCGCCACGCAGAAGTTCATCTTCGACAACGAGTGCGCGCTGGCAGGCGCGCCGCGCATCGTGCCCTTCGGCCTGAGCATGCTGGGGCCGGTGCTGATCAAGTACGGCAACGAGGCGCAGAAGCGCCACTGGCTGCCGCGCATCCTGGACGGCTCGGACTGGTGGTGCCAGGGCTATTCCGAACCCGGCGCCGGCTCGGACCTGGCCTCGGTCAAGACCACCGCGGTGCGCGACGGCGACCACTACGTCGTCAACGGCCAGAAGACCTGGACCACGCTGGGCCAGTACGCCAACATGATCTTCTGCCTGGTGCGCACCTCCAGCGAGGGCCGGCGCCAGGAAGGCATCAGCTTCCTGCTGATCGACATGGCCAGCCCGGGCGTGCAGGTGCGCCCCATCATCACGCTGGACGGCGAGCATGAAGTCAACGAGGTGTTCTTCTCGGACGTGCGGGTGCCGGTCGAGAACCTGGTGGGCGAGGAAAACCGCGGCTGGACCTGCGCCAAGTACCTGCTGACCTATGAGCGCACCAACATCGCCGGCGTCGGCCAGTCGACCGCGGCGCTGGAACGCCTGAAGGCGGTGGCCGCCAGCCAGAAGAAGAACGGCCGCCCGCTGGCCGAGGATCCCGACTTCGCCGCGCGCCTGGCGCGGGTGGAGATCGAACTGGCCAACATGCGCACCACCAACCTGCGCGTGGTGGCGGCGGTGGCCGGCGGCGGCGCGCCCGGCGCCGAAAGCTCGATGCTGAAGATCCGCGGCACCCAGATCCGCCAGGAGATCACCGCGCTGAACCGCCGCGCCATGGGGCCCTACGCCCGCCCGTTCGTGGCCGAGGCCCTGCACGACGGCTACAACGCCGCGCCCATCGGCCCGGAAGGCGCCGACAGCGCCGCGGCGCAGTACTTCAACAACCGCAAGCTGTCGATCTTCGGCGGCTCCAACGAAATCCAGAAGAACATCATCTCCAAGATGATCCTGGGACTGTAAAGGCCGGCCATGAACTTTGAACACACCGAAGACCGGCGCATGCTTTCCGACATGCTGCGCCGCTTTGTCGCCGAACAATACGACTTCGCCACGCGCGAGCGCCACGCCAGGATGGCGCAGGGCTACAACCCCGAGTTCTGGCGCCGTTATGCCGAACTGGGCGCCATCGGCGCGCTGTTCGCCGAGGAGCACGGCGGCCTGGGCGGCGCGGGCTTTGACATCAGCGTGGTGTTCGAGGCGCTGGGCCGCGGCCTGGTGCTGGAACCCTTCCTGGACGCGCTGATGGTCGGCAGCGCCATCGCGCGCGCCGGCAGCCCCGCGCAGCGCGAGGCGCTGGACGGCCTGATCGCGGGCGGCATCACCGCCGCGCTGGCCGCGGCCGAGCCCACCTCCGGCTATGCCCTGAACGACGTGCGCACCCGCGCCGAGCGCAGCGGCGACGGCTGGGCGCTGAATGGCGCCAAGGCCGTGGTGACGGGCGGCGAGCATGCCGACCTGTTCCTGGTGTCGGCGCGCACCAGTGGCGCCGAGGACGACGAATCCGGCATCAGCCTGTTCCTGGTCAGCGCCGGCACCCCGGGCGTGACGGCGCGCGGCTACGACCTGATCGACGGCGGCCGCGCCGCGGAACTCACGTTCGAGAACGTGGCGCTGGGCGCCGACAGCCTGCTGGGCGAGGCCGGCGCCGGCCATGCGCTGCTGGAACACGCCACCGGCCGCGGCATCCTGGCGCTGTGCGCCGAGGCCGTGGGCGCAATGGACTGCGCCCGCGACGCCACGCTGGAATACCTGCGCACCCGGCGCCAGTTCGGCGTGCCGATCGGCAGCTTCCAGGCGCTGCAGCACCGCATGGCCGACGTGCTGCTGGAGATCGAGCAGGCGCGCTCGGCGGTCATCAACGCCGCCGCCGCGCTCGACCACCCCGACCGCGCCACGCGCGAACGCGCGCTGTCGGCCGCCAAGTACACCATCGGCCGCATCGGCACGCTGGTGGCCGAAGAAAGCATCCAGTTGCACGGCGGCATCGGCATGACCTGGGAACTGCCGCTGGCGCACTACGCCAAGCGGCTGGTCATGATCGACCACCAGTTGGGCGACGAGGACCACCACCTGCGGCGCTACATCGCGCTGGGGCGGGCGTGAGCGGCGAGGACGGCACCATGAAGCAGGCCTACACCGCCCCGCCCGTGGCCCGGCCCTTTGCGGCGCCGTTCCCGGTGCGTTCCATCGACGACGTGCGGCGCCTGGCGGCCCGGCCGCTGGCCGAGACGCTGACGGTGCAAAGCACCTACGAGATCTTCCGCAACTCGGCCGCCGCCTTCGGCGAACGCACGGCGCTGACCTTCCTGCGCAGCGCCGACCCCGACGAACCGGCGATCAACTGGAGCTACGACGACCTGCTGGCCGGCATCCACCAGACCGCCAACCTGCTGCATGGCCTGGGCGTCGGCCCGGCCGACGCGGTCGGCGTGCTGCTGCCCGGCTGCCTTGAATACCACCTGGCGCTGTGGGGCGGCGAGGCCGCCGGCATCGTGCAGCCGCTCAACCCGCTGCTGACCGAGGACAAGCTGGCCTCGCTGCTGGCCACCGCCGGCGCCAAGGTGCTGATCGCCTACGGCTCGGACACCGAATGCGAGTCCTGGTCCAAGGCGCTGCGCCTGCGCGAGCGGGTGCCGACGCTGCGCACGCTGCTGCGCGTGGCGCCGCACGACGAGCCGCCGTCGCAACGCCCGGCGCTGCCGGACTGCGCGCTCGATTTCAACGCCTCCCGCGCTGACCAGCCTTCGGACCGGCTGGTCAGCGAACGCGTGATCCGCGCCGACGACGTGGCCGCCTACTTCCATACCGGCGGCACCACCGGCGCGCCCAAGCTGGCCATCCATACCCACGCCAACCAGGTCTTCACGGCCTGGGCCGCCGTGCAGTTGCAGGGCGCGGGGCCGGGCGACGTGGTCATCAACGGCTATCCGCTGTTCCACGTGGCGGGCGTGCTGCCGGCCTCGCTGGCGGCGCTGTCGGCCGGCGTGCAGACGGTGATCCCGACCACGCTGCTGCTGCGCAACCGCGAGGTGCTGCGCAATTACTGGCGGCTGGTGGAGCGCCACCGCGCCACCTCGCTGCAAGGCGTGCCAACCATCCTGGCGGCGCTGGCCGAGATTCCGTTGGACGGCGCCGACATCTCGACGCTGCGCTACTGCCGCACCGGCGCCGCGCCCTTGCCGGCGGAGCTGGCGGCGCGCTTCGAGCGCCTGTTCGGCCTGCACGTGAACGAAAGCCTGGGCATGACGGAGATGGCGGGCATCACCTCGATCACGCCGCCCGGCTCGCACTTTCCGGTCAACTGCGTGGGTTTCCCGCTGCCCTACGTGCAGGTGCGCGTGGTCGGCCTGGACGCGCCCGCCGGGCAGCCGGCGCGCGACCTGCCGCCCGGGCAGGCCGGCATGCTGCTGTTCAAGGCCCCCAACGTGATCCCGGGCTTTCTCGACCCCGAGGACACGGCCCGCGCCTTCACCGAGGATGGCTGGCTGATCAGCGGCGACGTCGGTTTCCTGGACACCGAAGGCCGCCTGCACCTGCAGGGCCGCGCCAAGGACCTGATCATCCGCGGCGGCCACAATATCGATCCCAAGACCATCGAGGATGCGCTGGCCTCGCACCCCGCGGTGCGCATCTGCGCCGCTGTCGGGGCGCCCGATCCCTACGCGGGCGAACTGCCGGTCGCCTTCGTCACCCTGGCCGAGGATGCCGAGGTCAGCGAGGCCGAACTGGTCGCCTACGCCGCCGCCCATGTCGACGAGACGCCCGCGCGGCCCAAGCGCGTGATCGTGCTCGAGGCCATGCCGATGACCAATGTCGGCAAGATCTACAAGCCCGACCTGCGCCGCCTGGCCACCGCCGTCGCGGTGCGGACGCTGGCGGCGCCGTTGCTCGAACAAGCCGGCCTGCCGCCGGACAGCCCTTTGCTGCGCGTGCAGGCCGACGCGCAGCCGGACGTCGCCGTAGAACTCGACGCCACCCTGCCCGCGCCGCTGAAGGAGCAGTTGCGCGCGGCGTTGCACCGCCTGCCGGTCAAGGTCGCCCTGCGCGGCTGACCGGCATCCCATAAAAACCATCGGAGACAAGCCCCATGACCCATCAACCCCTGCGCCGCGCCTGCCTGGGCGCGCTACTGCTGACGCTGGCCGGCGGCGCCCTGGCGCCCGCGGCCCTGGCGCAAACCGCCTTTCCCAGCAAGCCCATCACGCTGATCGTGCCGTTCCCGGCCGGCGGCTCGACCGACCGCCACTTGCGCATCGTGGCGCAGGATGCGTCCAAGTACCTGGGCCAGCCCGTCATCGTCGAGAACCGTCCCGGCGCCGGCGGCACGCTCGGCACGGCCACCATGTCGCGCACCGCCAAGCCCGACGGCTACACCATCGCCCTGTACACGCTGGCGATGCTGCGCATGCCCTATATGCAGAAGACCTCGTGGGACCCGATCAACGACTTCTCCTTCATCATCGGCCTGTCGGGCTACACCTTCGGCTTCACGGTGCGCGCCGATTCGCCCTACAAGACCTTCAACGAGTACATCGAAGCGGCGCGCAAGAACCCCGGCACCATCGACTACGGCTCGACCGGGGTCGGTTCGTCGCCGCACCTGCTGATCGAGGAAATCGCCATCAACGCCAAGGTCAAGCTCAACCACGTGCCCTACAAGGGCAACGCCGACATGCAGCAGGCGCTGCTGGGCGGCCATGTCATGGCGCAGAGCGACGCCACGGGCTGGGACCAATTCGTGGATTCGGGCAAGATGCGGCTGCTGGTGACGTTTGGCGAAAAGCGCACCACGCGCTGGCCCGACGTGCCGACCGCGCAGGAACTGGGCTACAAGGTCGTGTCGACCTCGCCCTATGGCCTGGCCGGCCCCAAGGGCATGGACCCGGCGGTGGTCAAGACCCTGCACGATGCCTTCAAGAAGGCCCTGTTCGACCCGGCCAGCATGGAAGTCATGAAGCAGTTGAACCAGGAACCGGCCTATCGCAACAGCGCCGATTACCGGGCCTGGGCCCAGGCCACCTACGTCAAGGAAAAGGGGCTGATCGAGTACCTGGGCCTGATGGCCAAGAACTGACACGGCGGCCCTCCATTCAGTCCAGTCCGGTCGGGCTCCCTGGTGGCGTCCCTCTTATAAAAACTAG
>NZ_JCBANN010000087.1:0-17678 GCF_059761975.1 Achromobacter sp. 46006 | reverse complement strand
AGCGCTCAGTAGTATGATATTGTAGAGTTATAGACAGGTTTTTTTTTTTTTTTTTAAAGCAGAAGACGGCATACGAGTTTCCCGAACTAGTCTGGGGGGCTCGGAGATGTTTAAAAGAGACAGGCGCAACCCCCCACGCAGGCAACCGCCGCAGCAGCGCTTCAATTTTCAAAGGTGCGAGCCCGGCGCCTCAAGAACACAACACCCGCCCCAAAAAACTTCGGGGCGACCATTACGATCACCCCGACAGTCAACCCAAAACCGAATTCAGCGCAAACTCAAAGCGCCTCTTCGTCGCTCTCCCCCGTCCGAATGCGGATGGCCTGCTCCACCGGCGTCACGAAGATCTTGCCATCCCCGATCTTGCCGGTGCGGGCCGCCTTCACCACCGCCTCGATCGCCGCCTCGACCTGGTCATCCGGCAGCACCACCTCGACGCGGATCTTCGGCAGGAAATCCACCACGTACTCCGCCCCCCGATACAGCTCGGTATGCCCCTTCTGGCGCCCGAACCCCTTCACTTCGGTCACGGTCAGGCCGCTGACGCCGACTTCGGCCAGCGCCTCGCGGACTTCGTCGAGCTTGAAGGGTTTGATGATGGCGGTGACTTGTTTCACGTTGGTCGTCCTGATTGTTCGATCTGTTGCGGCGCCCGGGATGAATGATCGGACCAGGGCGCGATGATTGAGAGAATACCACCGGCGCCCGCGTCGCCAAGCCCGGCGCGGCCCGAGCCGGGAAAACCCGCAGGGCGGCGGCGCTGGTCAGCCCGGCGGCGCCTCGTCCGGAATCCGGTCGGCGTCGCGCATCCACACCACCGACTCGGAATCGCTCGGCGCGCGCCAGTCGCCGCGCGGCGACAGCGAGCCGCCCGAGCCCACCTTGGGCGCGTTCGGCACGCAGGTGCGCTTGAACTGGCTGAGGCGGAAGAAGCGGTCCAGGAAGATCTTCAGGTTGCGCTTGATCGCCGCCAGGCCGTACTGGTTGCGCGCCACGTGGCCGCCTTCCGGCCAGGCGCCGGCATCGCGGTCGCGCCAGGCCGCCAGCGCCAGGAACGCCACCTTGGTCGGCGCGAAGCCATAGCGCAAGGTGTAGTACAGGTTGAAGTCCTGCAGTTCATAGGGGCCGATGGTGTCTTCGCTTTTCTGGGTCGGCTTGCCGTCGTCGCCGCCCGGCACCAGTTCCGGGCTGACGTCCGTGCCCAGCACGTCCAGCAGCACCGCCGCGCCGGCCTCGCCCAGGCGACCGGATTCGGCCACCCAGCGCACCAGGTGCGTGATCAGCGTCTTGGGCACGCTGGCGTTGACGCTGTAGTGCGACATGTGATCGCCCACGCCATAAGTGCACCAGCCCAGCGCCAACTCGCTCAGGTCGCCCGTGCCGATGACGATGGCGTTGTTGAAATTGGCGATGCGGAACAGGTGGTTGGTGCGCTCGCCGGCCTGCACGTTCTCGAAGGTGATGTCGTACACCGGCTGGCCGTCGGCATAGGGATGGCCAAGGTCCTTGAGCATCTGCAGGCAGCTCGGGCGGATGTCGACCTCGGAGGCCGTGCAGCCGACCACCGCCATCAACTGGCGCGCCTGCTGCAGCGTGCGCGTACTGGTGGCGAAACCCGGCATGGTCACGGCCAGGATGTTGGCGCGCGGCAGCCCCAGCGTATCCATGGCCTGCGCGCAGACCAGCAGCGCGTGGGTCGAATCCAGCCCGCCCGAGATGCCGATGACCACCTTGGACATGCCGCTGGCCGACAGCCGCTGCGCCAGCGCCTGCACCTGGATGTTGTAGACCTCCTTGCAGCGCTCGTCGCGGCGCCGGGGGTCGGCCGGCACGTACGGAAAGCGCGCCACGCGCCGCTCCAGCGGCAGGTCGGCGTCCTCCAGCGGCGCCGCGACCGGCACCAGCACCTGGCGGAATTTGCGCACTTCGTCGCGGTGGCGCCGCGCCGACTGGCCGAAAGTGGTCTGGTGCATGCGCTCGCGCGACAGGCGCTCCAGGTCGACGTCGGCAAACAGCAGGTGCGATTCGTTCAGGAAGCGCTCGGATTCGCCCAGCAGCTCGCCGTTTTCGTAGATCAGCGCCTGGCCGTCCCAGGCCAGGTCGGTGGACGACTCGCCGCGGCCGGCCGACGTGTACATGTAGGCCGCCAGACAGCGCGCCGACTGCTGCGCCACCAACTGGTGGCGGTAGGCCGACTTGCCGACCACGATGTTCGAGGCCGACAGGTTCACCAGCACCGTGGCGCCGGCCAGCGCCGCGAACGAGGACGGCGGGATCGGCACCCAGACGTCTTCGCAGATCTCGACGTGGAACTGGAACAGCGGCAGCTTTTCCATCTGGAACAGCAGCTCGGGGCCGAACGGCACGGTCTGGTCCAGCAGGCGGATCTCGGTGGCGACGGCGCAATCGGCCGCGCTGAACTGGCGCGCTTCGTAGAACTCGCCGTAGTTGGGAAGGTAGCTCTTGGGCACCACGCCCAGGATGCGGCCGCCGGCGATGACCACGGCGCAGTTGTACAACTGGTGCGCCACCCGCAACGGCGCGCCGACGACGACGGCGATGTCCAACTCGGCGGTGGCCCGCGCCACCTGGTCCAGCGCCGCCTCGCAGGCGTCCAGCAGGGCCTTCTGGTGGAACAGGTCGTCGCAGGTGTAGGCCGACAGGCCCAGTTCGGGGAACGCCGCCAGCACGGCGCCGCCCTGGGCCGCCTGCTGCGCCAGCGCGATGGTCTGCGCGGCGTTGAACGCCGGGTCCGCGACCCGGCATTCGGGCACGCCCACGGCGACCCGGGCGAAGCCGTGGGAATACAGGTTGAAGAACGGGTTCGACATCGGATCCATCGCCTGGGGCGCCTTGATACGGAACTGCACGGAACGGGCCTGCTTCAGGCCGGGACATCCAACCTGGCCATTATCTCACGGCGTCATGCGCCGGACGGCGGCGCCAGGCGCGCCGCATCGGGCTGGCGCTGTGCCTGCTCGGCGGCCAGCGCGGCCTGGATGGCGCCCTCGCGCAGATAGCTGCCCATGGCGCCGATATCCGCGCCCGAGGGTTGCTGGTACAGCCGCAGCCCCAGTTCCGGCAGGATCGCCAGAAGATGATCGAAAATGTCGCCCTGGATGCGCTCGTACTCGACCCAGGCGGTGATGGCGGTGAAGCAATAGACTTCGACCGGAATGCCGTCGGCCGTGGGTTCCATCATGCGCACCATCATCGCCATGTCCTGGCGCACCTCGGCATTCTGCTTCAGGTAGGCCAAGGCGTAAGCGCGGAAGGTGCCGATATTGGTCAGGCGGCGGCGGTTGGCCGGCACGCTGGCCAGCTCGCCCATGGTCTGGTTGGCCTGGGCAATGTCCTGGGTCTTGACCCGCAGGTAGTCGTGCAGCAGCCGGAAGCGCATCAGGCGCTGGGCTTCCTCGTCGCTCAGGAAGCGCACACTGCTGGCGTCGATGCGCAGGGTGCGCTTGATGCGCCGTCCGCCCGACTCGAACATCTGGCGGTAGTTGCGGTAGCTCTCGGAAAACAGCTTGTAGGTCGGCACGGTGGTGACGGTGTTGTCCCAGTTCTGCACCTTGACCGTGTGCAGCGCGATGTCCTTGACGAAACCGTCGGCGTTGGACTGGGGCATCTCGATCCAGTCGCCAATGCGCAGCATATCGTTGCTGGTGAGCTGGGTGCTGGCCACCAGCGACAACAGCGTGTCCTTGAACACCAGCAGCAGCACCGCCGACAGCGCGCCCAGGCCGGAAATCATCCACAGTGGCGAGCGGTCGATCAGGATCGACAGCACCAGCACGGTGCATACCGCCATCAGGATCAGCTTGCTGATCTGGATATAGCCCTTGATCGAGCGGGTCTGCGCCCGCGTGGTGGCCGAATAGGTATCCTGCCAGGCGCTCAGCACCCCGGAAAACGCCACGAACACGCAGATCCAGGCGCCGGCGTGGGCCAGCCGCCCGACCAGCGTGGCGGCCTTCTCGACGTGCGGCACCAGGTCGATGCCCACCGACACCACCGCGAACGGCACCGCGTACCAGAAATTCTGGTACGCGCGGCGGCGCTGCAGGGCCTTGTCCCAGCTCTCGTGGCCGCTGACCACCAGCAGCCGGTGCGCCAGCAGCAGCACCACCCGCGCGACCACCCACTGGACGAACAGCGCCGTCAGGATCAGCACGCCGATGCCGACGAGTGTCTGCGCCCACGGCTGGTGCGGCATATAGGTATCGAGTTCGGTGGCAAGCTGTTCCCATTCCATGGGCATAGGTCGTGTGCTCTCTCTTCTATTGTGGGGATGGCGTCAGCCGGACAGCCGCCCTGGCCGGACGGCCCGGACGGCCAGCGGATATGACCCTGAATTATCCGACAACTCGCGCCGCGGCAAGTTTCCAGCCGCAACAGCCTGGCGGGAGGCCCTATAATTCCCGCCATCATGGCAAACACTCCCTCCCCCGATCAAAACCAGTTCGCCAACAAGGCGCAGGCCTGGTCCGCCCGGTTCTCGGAACCGGTTTCCGAACTCGTCAAACGCTACACGGCATCCGTGGACTTCGACAAGCGCCTGGCGCGCGTCGACATCCAGGGTTCGCTGGCGCACGCCGACATGCTGGCGGCCCAGGGCATCATCGGCGCCCAGGACCTGGCCGACATCCAGCGCGGCATGACCCAGATCCTGTCGGAAATCGACGCCGGCAGCTTCCAGTGGCTGCTCGACCTCGAAGACGTGCACCTGAACATCGAGAAGCGCCTGGTCGAGCTGGTCGGCGATGCCGGCAAGCGCCTGCACACCGGCCGTTCGCGCAACGACCAGGTGGCCACCGACATCCGCCTGTGGCTGCGCGGCGAGATCGACACGCTGATCGACCTGCTGCGCCAGCTGCGCCACGCGCTGGCCACGGTGGCGCTGGACAACGCCGCCACCATCATGCCGGGCTTCACCCACCTGCAGGTGGCCCAGCCCGTCACGTTCGGTCACCACCTGCTGGCCTACGCCGAGATGTTCGGCCGCGACGCCGAGCGCCTGGCCGACTGCCGCCGCCGCGTCAACCGCCTGCCGCTGGGCGCCGCCGCCCTGGCCGGCACCTCGTTCCCGATCGACCGCGAACGCGTCGCCAAGACCCTCGGCTTTGACGGCGTCTGCCGCAACTCGCTGGACGCCGTCTCCGACCGCGACTTCGCCATCGAGTTCTGCGCCGCCGGCGCGCTGATCATGACGCACGTCTCGCGCCTGTCCGAAGAACTGGTGCTGTGGATGAGCCCGCGCGTCGGCTTCATCGACCTGGCCGACCGCTTCTGCACCGGCAGCTCGATCATGCCGCAGAAGAAAAACCCCGACGTGCCCGAACTGGCGCGTGGCAAGACCGGCCGCGTCAACGGCAACCTGGTGGCCCTGCTGACCTTGATGAAGGGCCAGCCCCTGGCCTACAACAAGGACAACCAGGAAGACAAGGAAGGCCTGTTCGACACCGTCGACACGGTGCGCGACACGCTGACGATCTTCGCCGACATGGCCGCCGGCATCAAGGTCAAGGCCGACAACATGCGCGCCGCCGCGCTGCAGGGCTTCGCCACCGCCACCGACCTGGCCGACTACCTGGTCAAGCGCGGCGTGCCGTTCCGCGACGCCCACGAAGTGGTGGCCCACGCCGTGCGCGACTGCGAACAGCGCGGCTGCGACCTGGCCGACCTGTCGCTGGACGAACTCAAGGCCTATCACCCGACCATCGGCGACGACGTGCACCAGGTGCTGACGCTGGAAGGCTCGGTCGCCGCGCGCAAGCACGTGGGCGGCACCGCCCCCGAGCGCGTGGCCGAGGAAGCCCGCCGCGTGCTGCAGGAGACGTCGGCGTAACACGCCGGCGATTCCCTGGCGGGAAAACAAGCGGCCCCGGAATTTCCGGGGCCGTTTTCTTTTGTGGCCACGCTACGCAAATGACCTGTCACGGCGTGTCATTCCTCGTTTCCGATCTCGCACGAGCGGCGCGGACAGGTTCGCTATGATGGGCGCTTTCTCACTCCCCCACCCCCATGCCAGCCCTGCGCGCGTCCTGGTTTCCGTCGCCCCTGCCCCAACCGGCCGTTCTGACCGCCGCCTGCCTGCTGGCGCTTGCCGCCCTCCCCGCCGCCCAGGCGCAGACAGCGCGCAAGCCGTCGCCGTACGAAAACAACGTCATCGAGCCCTTCAAGGCGCCCCGGCCGCTGACCCCCGAGGAGATCGCGGCGCGCAAGGCCGAGGACGCGCGCCGCGGCGGTCCCGCCTTCATGGCACGCATCGACGACGAGGCCGCGTTCCGCCAGTTGGCGCGCGTCTACAACGCCGGCACGCCGCTGGAAATCCCGCATGTGCTGTTCGTGATCGATCGCCAGCGCGGCAATCGCATCCATTACCTGGACACGCCGCGCTACGGCCTGCACGAGACCTTCGCGCGCGAGCGCCGCCTGCTGCCCGGCAAGGACAAGGCCGCGCTGACCGCGCAGTACAAGGACCCCAACCGCCGCCTGCTGTTCGGCACCCTGAGCTGGCAACGCGACCTGCCCGGCTACACCTACGAATTCTGGGAAGGCGACCGCCTTACGCCCGAACTGCTGAAGCTGACCGACGACGTGGTCGCCAGGAGCTTCTATGCCCCGGTCCGCTTCAAGACCAACTCGACCCTGCACGAACAGGCCGCCGCCACCGCCGGCCTGACCTTCGTGACGCAGGAGGCGCTGCTGCGCGAACAGGCCTTCCTGCCGCTGAATCCCGGCCGCGCGCAGGGCCGGCTGCGCATCGTCGCCTCGGTCGAGGCCACGCCCGACCTCAAGCGCGACGACATCGTGGTGCTGGACGAGGTGCCGATCGCCATCCCGCCCGTGGCCGGCCTGATCACGCAGCGGCCGTCCACGCTGCTGTCGCACGTCAACCTGCTGGCCAAGGGCTGGGGCATTCCCAACGCCTACGTGCGCGACGCCACCACCGCGCTACGCCAGTACGACGGCCAATGGGTCACCTTGACCGTCAGCGGCAACGACTACCACGTGCGGCCCAGCGACAAGCCCGCCAGCCAACCGCCGGCCACGCCGCCCAAGCCGCGCGCGCAACTGCCCAAGCCCGACCTGAGCGTGCAGGCGCTCAAGCCGCTGGATGCCCTGGCCGTGCGCGACAGCCGCCATTGCGGCGTCAAGGCCGCCAACCTGGGCGCGCTCCGCTCCGCATTGCCGCCGGCCGCCAGCGTGCCGGACGGCTTCTGCATCCCGTTCGCCCAGTACGCCGCGTTCATGCAGCGGCTGAACGTGGCGCAGCGCATGGCCGCGCTGGAACAGCGCCCGGACTTCATCGCCGACGCCGAGGTGCGGCGCAAGGAACTGGCCGCCCTGCGCCAGGACATCATGCAAGCCGCCGTCGACCCGGCGCAGGCCGAATCCTGGCGCGCGCTGTGGCAATCGCGCCTGAAGGGCGCGGGCGTGTTCGTGCGCAGCTCGTCCAATTCCGAGGACCTGCCCGGCTTCAGCGGCGCCGGCCTGTACACCACCGTGCCCAACGTCACCCAGCCGGACGCGCTGGCCAAGGCGGTACAGACGGTATGGGCCTCGGTCTACAACTTCGACGCCTACGAGGCGCGGCGCGCGGCCGGCATCCCCCAGGACGCGGTGGTGATGGCCGTGCTGGTGCAGCTGGCGGCGCCGTCCGACAGCTCCGGCGTCATGATCACGCGCGATCCGTTCGACGCCAGCCGCCGCCACGTGACCTACCTCTCGGCCAAGCGCGGCCTGGGCATCAAGGTGGTGGAAGGCAAGCGCCAGGCCGAGCAGGTGATGTATTCGAGCTGGTCCAAGGCGGTGCAGGTGCTGAGCCGCTCGGCCGAGGACACGCAGTTGGTGGCGGATGCCGGCGGCGGCGTGCGCGAAGTGCCGATCGCGCCGGACGCGCGCCAGGTGCTGAACGACGCGCTGGTGGCGCGGCTGGCGGCCGTGGGCCGGCAGGTCAAGCAGCGCCTGGGCAGGGTCGACCAGGACATCGAATGGGCGGTGGTCGGCGACAAGATCATCATCCTGCAGGCGCGGCCCTACATCGACGCGCGCCGCTAGCGAGCACGAGCGCGGGCGTTCAAGGCCTGTTGCCTTGAACGCGCGTGTCGCGCCGCGTGTCCTGCGCGCATCACGGGCAAGCCATGCCGTCCGGCAAACGGGCCCACACAGGAAAAAGCCGCGGCGGCCGGCAGGATGCCCACCACCACGGCTTCGGATACACTGCGGCTGCTTCTAGATGTGCAGCGCGTGCCCCAGCGCCTTGAGCGCGGCTTCCTGCACCGCTTCGCCCAGGGTCGGATGGGCGTGGATCGTGCCCGCCACGTCCTCCAGCGTCGCACCCATCTCTAGCGACTGGCCGAACGCCGTCGACAGTTCCGACACCCCGCGCCCCACCGCCTGCCAACCCACGATCAGGTGGTTGTCGCGGCGCGCCACCACCCGCACGAAACCGTCGGTGGATTCCAGCGTCATGGCGCGGCCATTGGCGGCGAACGGGAACGAGGCCGCCAGGCAGTCCAGCCCGGCAGCTTCGGCCTCGGCCGGCGACAGGCCGGCCACCACGACCTCGGGGTCGGTGAAGCACACCGCCGGGATCGCGGCTGGCTGGAAGTGGCGGCGCTTGCCCGCCACCAGCTCGGCCACCATCTCGCCCTGCGCCATGGCGCGGTGCGCCAGCATCGGTTCGCCGGCGATGTCGCCGATGGCCCAGACGTCGCGCATGGAGGTGCGGCACTGGTCGTCGATGCGCAGCGCGTTGCCCTTGCGGTCCAGTTGCAGGTTTTCCAGGCCCCAGCCCTGCGTGCGCGGACGCCGGCCGACGGCGATCAGCACCCGATCGGCGGGCAGCGCGGTCTCGGCGCCGCTGGCGTCCTGGATCCGCACCGCCGTGCCGGCGCCGTTCAGCCCCAGCACCTTGCGACCCAGGTGCAGTTCGACGCCCAGCTTGGCCAGCGCGGCGGCGACGGGCTTGGTGAGTTCCGCGTCGTAGGTCGGCAGGATGCGGTCCTGCGCCTCCACCACGGCCACCTCGGCGCCCAGCTTGCGGTACACGGTGCCCAGCTCCAGGCCGATGTAGCCGCCGCCCACCACCACCAGCTTCTTCGGGATGTCGGCCGGCGACAGCGCCTCGGTCGAGGACACCACCATGCCGCCGAACGGCACCGAGGGCAGCGGCGTCGGCTCGGAGCCGGCCGCCAGCAGCAGGTGTTCGCACTGGATGCGCTGGCGGCTGCCGTCGGCGCTCTCGACCTCGACGGTCTTGCCGTCCAGCAGGCTGGCCCATCCCTGCACCACTTGCACGCCGTTCTTCTTGAGCAGCGCGCCCACGCCGCCGGTCAGCTTGCCGACGATGCCGTCCTTCCAGGCCACGGTGCGGCCAATGTCGATGGCGGGCGCCGACACCGAGATGCCCAGCGCCGACTGGCCGGCGTAATGCCGCGCCTTGTCGAATTCCTCGGCCGCGTGGATCAGCGCCTTGGACGGAATGCAGCCGATGTTCAGGCAGGTGCCGCCCAGCCGCTCGCCCTCGACCAGGATGGTGGGCACGCCCAGTTGCCCGGCGCGGATCGCGGCCACGTAGCCGCCGGGCCCGCCGCCGATCACCAGCAGGGTTGTCGTCTTGGTAGTCTGGCTCATGCTTACTCCACGAAAAGCAGCGCGGGTTGTTCCAGCAGCGCGCGCACGGCCTGGATGAAGCGGGCCGCGTCCATGCCGTCGACCACGCGGTGGTCGAACGAGGACGACAGGTTCATCAGCTTGCGCGCCACCACGGCGCCATCGCGGAAGGCCGGCCGCTCGACGATGCGGTTCACGCCCACGATGCCGACCTCGGGATGGTTGATGACCGGCGTGGTGACGATGCCGCCCAGTGGCCCCAGGCTGGTGATGGTGATGGTCGAGCCGGACAGCTCGTCGCGTCCGGCGCTGCCGGCGCGCACCGACTGCGCCAGCCGGCCGATCTCGGCCGCCATCGACCACAGGTCGCGGGTTTCGGCGTGACGCATCACCGGCACCATCAGGCCGCCATCGCTCTGCGTGGCAATGCCGATGTGCACGGCGCCGTAGCGCGTCACCTGGCCGGCCTCGTCGTCATAGCGGGCGTTGATCTGCGGGAAGTCGCGCAGCGCGATCACCATGGCGCGCGCCAGCAGCGGCAACAGCGTCAGCTTGCCGCGCGACTCGCCGAACTTCGCGTTCAGGCTAGCGCGCAGGTCCTCGAGCTCGGTGACGTCGATTTCCTCCACGTAGCTGAAATGCGGAATGCGGCGCTTGGACTCGGCCATCTTCTGCGCGATCTTGCGGCGCAGGCCGATCACCGGCACCTGCTCTTCATCGTTGCGCTCGGCGTAGGCGGGACCGCGCGCGGCGGTGACCGCGCCCTGCCCTTGCAGATAGGCGTCCAGGTCCTCGTGCATGACGCGGCCGGCCGGGCCGCTTCCGTGCACGTAGCGCAGCTCGATGCCCAGGTCCCAGGAGCGCTTGCGTACCGCCGGCGAGGCCAGCGGCTTCTCGCCGGGTTGGCGGGCCGCGGCGGGCGCCTGGCGCGCGGCGGCCGGACGGCTGGGCGGCGCGGAGGGTGAGGATGACGCTTGCGACCCGGCTGACGATTGCAGCGACGCGGCGATCTGGCCCGCGACGCCCCCGGCCGGCGCTTTGTCGGCCTTGGCCGGCGCCGGCGCGGTTGCGGGCGCGCTTGCCGCGGGCGCGGGCGCGGCGGCCTGCGGTGTCTGCGCCGCCGCTTCACCCTTGACGTTGCCTTCGCCTTCCACTTCCAGGCGGATCAGCTCGCCGCCCACGGCCATGACCTGGCCGACTTCGCCGCCCAGCGCGACCACGCGGCCGACCACGGGCGACGGGATCTCGACCGTGGCCTTGTCGGTCATGACGTCGGCCAGCGGCTGGTCCTCGGCGACGGTGTCGCCCACCTTGACGTGCCAGCCTACCAGTTCGACCTCGGCAATGCCTTCGCCGATGTCGGGCATCTTGATGACATGAATACCCATCTCACACCTCCATCGCGCGCTTGAACGCTTCGCCGACCCGGCGCGGGCCGGGGAAATACGCCCATTCCTGCGCGTGCGGATAGGGAGTGTCCCAACCGGTCACGCGCTCGATGGGCGCTTCGAGGTGATGGAAGCAGTGTTCTTGCACCAGCGCGATCAGTTCGGCGCCGAAGCCGCAGGTCCGGGTGGCTTCATGCACCACGACGCAGCGGCCGGTCTTCTTGACCGAGTTGACGATGGTTTCCAGGTCCAGCGGCCACAGGCTGCGCAGGTCGATGACCTCGGCGTCGATGCCGGTTTCCTCGGCCGCGGTCAGCGACACGTGCACCGTGGTGCCATAGGTCAGCACCGTCAGCGCGTTGCCGGGCCGCACAATGGCGGCGGAGTCCAGCGGCACGGTGTAGTAGCCGGTCGGCACCACGCTTCCGGGGCGGCCGGTCCACGGCGTCACGGGACGGTCGTGGTGGCCGTCGAACGGGCCGTTGTACAGGCGCTTGGGTTCCAGGAAGATGACCGGATCGTCGTTTTCGATGGACGCGATCAGCAGGCCCTTGGCGTCGTAGGGGTTGGACGGCATCACCGTGCGCAGCCCGCAGACCTGGGTGAACATGGCCTCGGGGCTCTGGCTGTGCGTCTGGCCGCCGTAGATGCCGCCGCCGCAGGGCATGCGGATGGTCATGGGCGCGATGAATTCGCCCACCGAACGGTAGCGCAGGCGCGCCGCTTCCGACACGATCTGGTCGGAGGCCGGATAGAAATAGTCGGCGAACTGGATCTCGCACACCGGCCGCAGGCCGTAGGCGCCCATGCCCACCGCCACGCCGACGATGCCGCCTTCGGAGATCGGCGTGTCGAACACGCGCGAGCTGCCGTACTTGGCCTGCAGGCCCTCGGTGCAGCGGAACACGCCGCCGAAATAGCCCACGTCCTGGCCGAACACCACCACGTTGCCGTCACGCTCCAGCATCACATCCATGGCCGAGCGCAAAGCCTGGATCATGGTCATCGGCGCGGACGCCGGACCAGCATTGTTATCGATAGCCATGACTCACACTCCGAGCTGCTGACGTTGCCGGCGCAGGTGCTCCGGCATGTCCTTGTAGACGTCTTCAAAGATGCTGGCGGCGCTGGGGACGTGGCCGTCCACCAGGGTGCCGTAGCTTTCCGCTTCCTTCTGCGCCGCCTGGATCTCGGCGTCGAGCTCGGCGCGCATCGCGTCGTGCTCGGCCTCGGACCAGATGCCTCGCAGGATCAGGTGCTTCTTGAAGCGCTCGATCGGGTCGCCCAGCGGGAAGTGGCTCCAGTCGTCGCCGGGGCGGTACTTGGAGGGGTCGTCGGAGGTGGAGTGCGGGCCCGCGCGGTAGGTCACCCATTCGATCAGGGTGGGGCCGAGGTTGCGGCGGGCGCGTTCGGCGGCCCAGCGCGAGGCGGCGTAGACCGCCAGGAAATCGTTGCCGTCCACCCGCAGCGAGGCGATGCCGCAGCCCACGCCGCGGCCGGCGAAGGTGGCGCCCTCGCCCCCGGCGATGGCCTGGAAGGTCGAGATGGCCCACTGGTTGTTGACCACGTTCAGGATCACCGGGGCGCGGTACACGTGCGCGAAGGTCAGCGCGGTATGGAAGTCCGCCTCGGCGGTGGCGCCGTCGCCGATCCAGCCGGACGCGATGCGGGTGTCGCCCTTGATGGCCGAGGCCATGCCCCAGCCCACCGCCTGGATGAACTGCGTGGCCAGGTTGCCCGAGATGGTGAAGAAGCCGTTCTCGCGGTCGGAATACATGACCGGCAACTGGCGCCCCTTGAGCGGGTCGCGCTCGTTGGACATGAGCTGGCACATCATGGTCACCAGCGACACCTCGCGCGCCAGCAGGATGCTCTGCTGGCGGTAGGTTGGGAAACACATGTCGCCCTGCTCCAGCGCCAGCGCATGGGCCGAGCCGATGGCCTCTTCGCCCAGGCTCTGCATGTAGAAGGAGATCTTCTTCTTGCGCTGGGCGGTCAGCATGCGGCCGTCGAAGATGCGCGTCTTGAGCATCGTACGCATGCCACGGCGCAGCAGCTCGTCGCTGATTTCCGGCGCCCACGGGCCGACGGCGCGGCCGTCGTCGTCGATGACCCGCACCAGGCTGTAGGCCAGGCTGCCGGTGTCGATCGCGGCGACGTCAATGGGGGGTTTGGGCACCTCGCCGGGCGGCGACAGGCGCAGGTAGGAAAAGTCGGTCTTGCAACCCGGACGCCCGGTGGGCTCGGGGACGTGCAACTTCAGCGGCCCGTATTGGCTCATGAATTGTCTCCACGCTTGATCGTGTCATGCGCATTCTTCTTACCAAGACACTGCCCGGGGGGGTGACCTCGGACATTGCCATCGTCGGCCTGTGCAAAGGGATAAACATGCACGGCCGGGAGCCAGAGTAGCACAGGGCATGGGGGGCTTGCGATGACCCCGCGCACCGGCCCTGCGGCGGACGGCGCCCTCTATACTTGAAGCCCCTGATTTCATGGAAGAAGACGTGGCCCGACCGACGACATCGAAATGGTTCAGCTGGACCGGCATCGTGTTTGCCGCGCTTTACCTCGCCATCGTCATCCTCTGCATCGCCGGCGCGCTGTCGGCCGACGGCGATGACAAGGGCCGCTTCGTGCTGCTGCAATTGCCATTGGCCTTGCAGCTTGCGCTGCTGCACGAACTGAACCTGGACCGGCTGCTCGGTGAGCTGTCCTGGGTCGGCGGCTACCTGCTGATCGGGCTGCCGACGCTGGCCCTCTTCTATTTCGCGGGCTGGGGCCTGGAGAAACTCGTACGCGCCGCCTTCCGCCCCATCGCGTCGCAACGGTAGGCAACGGCATTCGCGACACGAAAAAAAACCGGCCTGCGGCCGGTTTTTCATTGAAGCGCGACGCGCCTCAGACCGGACCGGTCCACTCGGTGACGAATTCGCGGTAGTCCGGGCGCTTTGCCGGCGGCACCGCGCACGCCGGCGTGCCGATGGCCAGGAAGCCGAGGAAGCGGTAGTCCAGCGAATCCAGGCCCAGCGCCGCCTGCACGTCTTCGACGTAGGTGCCGATGCCGGTGCTCCAGAACGCGCCGTAGCCCAGCATGTGCGCGGCGTTCAGGATGTTCATGGTGGCGCAGCCGGTGGCCAGCAGTTGCTCGGCCTCGGGGATCTTGGCGTTGTCGTGGGCGATCTTCTGCGCCACGGCGACGAACAGCGGCACGCCCGCCATCCACTCGCGCACCGACTTTTCCTTTTCCGGCGTCATGCGCGGATCGCCGCTGCGCTTGACGGCCTCCAGCGCCACGTCGGCCAGCTTGCCGATGGCCTCGCCCTGGATCACCACGAAGCGCCACGGACGCAGCGCGCCATGGTCGGGGGCCGACATGGCGGCCTGGAGGATCTGTTCGAGTTCGTCGGGCTTGGGCGCGGGAGCCCGCAGGAATTTGACGGAACGGCGCGAGGTGATGGCGTGCAGGGGCGTGGCGGTGGCAGTCTGGGTCATGGAGTCAGGCACAGGTAACAGGGTTCTGGCGGCTTCCCAAATGGGAAAGAGAAGGGTTCTCATATTACGCCAAGGCCGCGCGGGGGATGGCTATCCCCCTGCCCGGCACAGGGCGACTGGCGGTTTCAGCCCAGGTGGGTATGGCGTTCCTGGCGTTCCTCGACCTGCATTTCCGACAGGCCGTGCAGGATGCCGCAATCTTCCGCATCGGGCCGCGCCGACAGGCAGCGCTGGCGCAAATCGGTCAATTGTGCCTTCAACTGGGTCAGCTCGGCGATGCGCTCGTCCACGTGGGAGATATGTTCGTCGAACAACTCATTGATGGGGCCGCACCCAGCCTGGTGATTGTCGGCCAGCGAAAGGATGGCGCGGATCTCGTCCTGCGTCATGTCCAGCGCGCGGCAATTGCGGATCAATCGCAGGCGCTCCAGGTGGGGCTGGCCGTAGCTGCGGTAGTTGTTCAGGCCCCGTTCCGGGGCGGGCAGCAGCCCTTCCTTCTCGTAATACCTGACGGTTTCGACCGTGGTGCCGGCCGCTGTGGCCAATTCGCCGATACGCATCATGCCTCCCGGACGCATCCGATGGGTTAAGGGGTTGACCCTATAGTAACTCCAAGGTGTGGAATACGCTCAACGGCTTACGAAAAGGCAACCACGATGTCTTGCGCAACGAACAAACATACCGATCCCACCGCTTCCGGACAACCGGACGCCTGCTGCGGCACGAAGGCCCCGGCTGCATCCGGCGGGCATACCCCCGCCGCCGGCGGATGCTGCGGCCCCGCGCAAGACAAGGCCGACGCTGCCGACGGCCATCGCCACCAAGGCGCCGGCCATGATCACGAACACGGCCACGATCATGGTCACGATTACAACCACAACCACAGCCACGACCACGGCCAGACCCACGCGCGGGCGCATGACCACGGCGCCTCGGCCTGCTGCGGCCAAGATGCCGGCGGCATCCAGATGTCCGCCGGCGGCGCCGCCGCGTTGCAGGCCGGCCCGGGCCAGTTGCTGGCGCGCCTGCGCATCGGCCAGATGGACTGCCCCACCGAGGAAACGCTGATCCGCAAGAAGCTCGACGGCGTCGACGGCGTGCACGCGCTGGACTTCAACCTGATGCAACGCATCCTGACGGTGGTGCACGCCGACGGCGCGCTGGATCGCATCACGGCGGCCATCAAGTCGCTGGGCATGACGCCCGAACCGCTGGCCGACGACACGCCGCGCACGCCGGCCCCGGCCGCCGCGACCGTGAACTGGTGGGCCATCGGCGGCGCCGGCGTGCTCGCCGCACTGTCCGAAGCCTCGCACTTTGCGGGCATGCACTGGGGCGTCACCGCCGCGTTGGCGCTGGCCGCCATCCTGGCCTGCGGCATCAGCACCTATCGCAAGGGCTGGATCGCCGTGCGCAACGGCAACCTGAACATCAACGCGCTCATGAGCATCGCCGTCACCGGCGCGGTGCTGATCGGCCAATGGCCGGAAGCGGCCATGGTGATGTTCCTGTTCAATGTGGCCGAACTGATCGAGGCGCGTTCGCTGGACCGCGCCCGCAACGCCATCCGCGGCCTGCTCGACCTGGCGCCCGAGAGCGCCACCGTGCGCCAGGCCGACGGCGCCTGGAAACAGGTGCCGGCGGCGCAATTGCAGGTCGACGACGTGGTGCGCGTGCGGCCGGGCGAACGCATCGCCGCCGACGGCATCATCGTCAGCGGCCGCTCGGCGGTGGACCAGTCCCCCATCACCGGCGAAAGCCTGCCAGTGGAAAAGAACGAGGGCGACCCGGTCTACGCGGCCACCGTCAACGCGGCCGGCTCGTTCGACTACCGGGTCACGGCGGCGGCGGGCAACACCACGCTGGCGCGTATCATCCACGCGGTCGAACAGGCCCAGGGCGCGCGCGCCCCAACCCAGCGCTTCATCGACCGTTTCTCGCGCATCTACACGCCCGCCGTGGTTGGCGTGGCGGTGCTGGTGGCGGTGCTGCCGCCCCTGCTGTGGGCGCAACCCTGGTTCGATGCGATCTATCGCGCGCTGGCATTGCTGATCATCGCCTGCCCCTGCGCCCTGGTGATCTCCACCCCGGTCAGCATCGTCAGCGGCCTGACGGCGGCCTCGCGCCGCGGCATCCTGGTCAAGGGCGGCGTGTACCTGGAGGAAGGCCGCAACCTGAAGTGGCTGGCGCTGGACAAGACCGGCACGCTGACCCATGGCAAGCCGGTGCAGACAGATCAACAGGACTGGGACGTCTCTAACCTGACGCGTCAGCCTGGCTCGCTGGTCGCCGCCAGCCTCGCGGCCCGCTCCGACCATCCGGTGTCGCTGGCCGTGGCCAACGCCGCGCGCGATGCCGGCCAGGCATTGCTGGACGTGGACGACTTCACCGCCCTGCCCGGCCGCGGCGTCAGCGGCAAGGTGGACGGCATGGTGTTCCAGTTGGGCAACCGCCGCCTGATGCGTGAGCTGGGCGTGTCGGACGCCAGGCTGGATGCCCGCTTCGACGAACTGGAACAACAGGGCAAGAGCGCCATCGCGCTCAGCGACGGCCAGCGCGTGCTGGCGCTGGCGGCGGTGGCCGACACGGTCAAGCCCACCAGCGCGGCCGCCATCGCCGACCTGCATGCGCTGGGCGTGCGCACCCTGATGCTGACTGGCGACAACACGCCCACGGCGCAGGCCATCGCGCGCCAGGTCGGCATCGACGAAGCGCGCGGCGACCAACTGCCGGAAGACAAGCTGGCCGCCATCGAAAGCAAGATGGCGCCCGCGAGCATGGTCGGCATGGTCGGCGACGGCATCAACGACGCCCCGGCCCTGGCCCGCGCCGACATCGGCTTCGCCATGGGCGCGGCCGGCACCGGCACCGCCATCGAGACGGCCGACGTGGCGCTGATGGACGACGACCTGCGCAAGATCGGCACCTTCCTGCGCCTGTCGCGCGCTACCCACCGCGTGCTGGTGCAGAACATCGCGTTGGCGCTTGGCATCAAGGTGGTGTTCCTGGCGCTGGCCATGACCGGCAACGCCACGCTGTGGATGGCGGTTTTCGCCGACGTCGGCGCCAGCCTGCTGGTGGTGGCCAACGGCTTGCGGCTGCTGCGAGCCGCCCCCGCCGCGAACTGAAGCGGCGCCCTGATGCAAAACGCCCCGGCAGGAATCTCCTCCGGGG
>NZ_JCBANN010000086.1:0-17832 GCF_059761975.1 Achromobacter sp. 46006 | reverse complement strand
GCCCAGGACACGGCCAGCGAGGCGCCGCCGGCCCCGACGCCGGCAGCGGCCGTGGCGTCCGAACCCGCCGCCGCGCCGGCGGACAGCGAGCCGGCCAAGCCGGCCCGCAAAAGCGCGCGCAAGACGGCGGCCAAGGCCGCACCGCGCGCACGCCGTCCGCGCAAGGCCGCCGACGCCGAATGAGCGCGGTGGCGACCGCGCGGCGCAAACGTTGACGTAAGCCTCGGCGCAAGCCTCAGGCGATCAACGCGCCCCGGCCGTCATAGCGGCCGGGCGTCACGCCGTATTCCCGCTTGAACGCGGCGATGAAAGCGCTGACGTTGTCGTAGCCCGTCTCCAGCGCGGCGGCGGTGACGCCGTGGCCGGCCGCCAGCATCTGCCGCGCCTGCATCAGCCGGGCGCGCTGGCGCCAGGCGCCCAGCGTCAATCCGGTCTCGGCCAGGAAGCGCCGCGCCAGCGTGCGCGGCGCCATGCCGATCGTCTCGGCCCAGGCCGCCAGCGGCCGGGCGTCGGCGGGCGCATCCGACCAGGCCAGCGCGAGCCGCCGCAGCCGGGCATCGCGCGGCAGCGTCAGGCCGTCGCCAGCGCGCGGCAGGGCGCGGATCTCGTCGCGCACCAGTTCGACGATGCGCAGGCGCGCGGCGTCCCAGGCGTCGTCGCGCCAACTGGCGGCGCGTTCCACCGCCGCCCGCAGCAGGGCCGATGCCTGCAAGGCGCATGGCGTATCCGGCAGGCCGGCGCACGCCGCCGGGCTCAGGTAGACGCTGTAGCCGGCATAGGGGCCATGCGAGCGCAGGCCGTGCGGCCAATCGGGCGGCACCCACACCGCATGCGCGGCCGGCATGAGCCATTGGCGGTCGCCGGCCCGTACCGTCAGCAGGCCCTCGTCGGCGCCGAACAGTTGCCCGCGCGCATGGCGGTGCGTGGCGGTGTGGCGCACGGCCTTGTCCTGCCGGCGCACCGCCAGCAGGCGCGGCCCGCCGCGCGCGGCGGCCAGGGCGGGAGCGATCAAGGGCGAGGCGGAATCGAAGGGCTGCGTCATTAGATGGATCGATGGGGCGGGCGGATTGGCAGAATTACGGTATGGATTGACCAAAATACCGCAGATTTGCCGGCCGTGGACGACTAAGCTGGTTCCCGTACTCACCCATTGGAGAAAACCATGAAAGCTCAGGATGTGTTGCCGGACGATCGCGACAGTGCGGATTTCCAGGGCGTCAGCGTGCGCAAGGGCACGGTCGGCGCGTTCCTGGCCAACGCGCGCCTCTGGTGCGATGCCGGCGCCGCGCCGCGGGCCCGCGAACTGGCCGGCGCCGATCTGCGCGAGGCGCTGCCGGCCCTGCGCGCGCTGGGATTGTTCGAAGTGCTGGAAGTGCGCGACCCGGCGCTGCGGCGGTGGCTGGAGTCGGCCTAGCTGCCGCGACCCGGGCCGTCGCGGGAGTCGGCGCGCAAGCCCGATCCGCCAGGCGTAGCAGGCGGCAGGGCAGGGGCCTGTTCTATGATGAGGCCTTCGCGGGCCGCATAGTCGCATGCGTCCGTCCCGCCAGCCCGGAATTCCCATGCAATACGTTCTCGTCAGCGCCTGTCTGCTTGGCCATCCCGTCCGTTACGACGGGCGTTCGGTGCCGGGCGATCACAACGTGCTGGCGGGCTGGCTCGACGCCGGCCGGGTGGTGCCGGTCTGTCCCGAAGTGGCCGGCGGCCTGCCGGTCCCGCGCCCGCCGGCCGAGATCGAGCCGGGCGCCGATGCCGTCGCCGTACTGGCTGGCCGCGCCCGCGTGATGACGGTGTCGGGCGAGGACGCCACCCGGCCCTTCGTCGCCGGCGCGCAACAGGCGCTGGACGTGGCGCGGCGGCGCGCCATCCGCATCGCGGTGCTCAAGGAGGGCAGCCCCTCCTGTGGCAGCGGCTATGTCTACGACGGCAGTTTTTCCGGCCAGCGGCAGCCCGGCGTTGGCGTTACCGCCCACCTGTTGGCCGAGGCCGGCGTGCGTGTCTTCAGCGAACACCAATGGGCCGAAGCCGCCGCCTGCCTGGCGCGCCTGGAGGCCGACGATGGGATTTAATGTCGGCGACTGGCTGGTGCTGGTGGCGGTGGCGGCCGGCGCGGTGGCGGCCTGGCGGCTGGTGGCCGGCATTGGCCGCGGACGCCTGCTGGCGCGCATCGGGGCGGTGGTGTCGCTGCTGTGCGCGGCCTGCTTCGGCTGGCTCTGGTACGCGCAATACCTGAAATGGGACTTCAACGAACTGGGCCGCTATTACGACCCGGTCGAGCAGGTCGTCTACACCGACAGCGGCTTCGTGTGGGTGCTGCCGGCGGCGCTGGCGCTGGCGGCCGGGTTGTTCTTCGCCTGGCATGGCTGGAGGCGTCGGCGCGCCTGACAGGCGATGCGGCAGGGGCGGGCCGGTAGCGGCAGCGCCAATGCAACGAGCGCCCCGCGGGGCGCTCGTCGTGGCGGGACCGGCAAGCCTTGGTAGGCGCCTGAGTCGGCGCCTCAGTTGGCCCGGTAGCCGCGGCTGTTCATGCAGGAATCCATGGCGCGGTTGTAGCTGTCCACCATGACCTGCGTGGTCCATTGCGAAATGGTGGCCGGATCATAGCCGCTCTGGTTCATGGCCCAGCGCTGGCAATCGGTCGAGGCGCTGGCCTGTGCCTTGTCGACCGCAGGCGCCGGCTCATACTGCACCGGCGCGTACTGCGTCGGCGCCTGGTAGACCGGCGGGGCGCTGTACACCGGAGGGGTTTCATACACTGGCGCGGCGTAGACCGGCGGGCTGTAATACGCCACGCCAGGGGCATAGACACCGGTCTGCACATACGACGGGCCGGAATTGGCCGCCAGGATCAGCCCGGTGGCAGCCAGCGCCAGCGCGCCGCCCACCCACCAGCCGTTGCCGCCGCCGCCGTGATGATGGTGATAGCCGCTACCGTGGTACCCGCCGGCCAGCGCGGGGGAACTTGCCAAGGCCAGGGCCAGCGCGACGCCGACCATACGACCTGTAAACCGCTTCATGATCTTGCTCCTGAGCCGCCCGGCGCCCGCGTGCTGCGGGGGCTGGCGATACCGTAATGTAACGCCGCCGCGACGCAATAGTTGTGTCAATAGTTATGGAAATTTCAAGTGATTTCAGGGGCTTGGCGGCGCCTTCGCAGGCGTGGCGGAGGTGTCCAGCGCCTTGGCGCCGCGCGCGGCCGGCCGGTCGCGCAGGAAAGGCGAACCCTGCGGATTGTCGCAAGTGGTCGACGCCCCGGCCTGCAGGTGGATCTGCGGTTGCGGGTCGAACGCATCGGCATTGCGGTCATGGGTGGCATAGGTGGCATAGCCGGCCTTTTCCACGCACCAGTTCCAGAAGAACACTTCCGCGCCATGGATGGCCAGGGCCTCGACGCGCCACTCACGGCGCGCCTCGAAGCGGGCCCGGCCGTCGGCATCGGTGCGCGCCTCGTTGCGGAAGCGGTCATAACCGTACGGATAGGCTCCGGCGATCAACACCACCCGGGCGTCGGCCACCGGCCGCCCGGCCTCATCCCGCACGGTGATGGCCGACTGCGGCTGCAGCGTCTTGTAAGTGGGATAAGGTACGCAGCCGGACAGGGCCAGGGTGAACACGGCGGCGCAGCCAAGGTGGAACGGGCGCGACAATCGGATCATCGGAGTTTCTATGTATGTGGGAATGTATGGCAAAAAGGCCGGAAGAATAGTATTTTCAAGCGATGACGACGGCACTATCCCCCTCTGTACCGCAGGAAAAGCGTTTGACCAAAGGTGAGCGCACCCGCTTGCAACTTCTGGAGGTCGCGGCGGCGGAGTTCGCCGAGCGCGGATTCCAGCACACCCGGATCAGCGACATTGTCGCCCGGGCGGGCGTGACGCAACCCGTGTTCTACCAGTATTTCGCCGGCAAGCAGGCGGCCTACGACGAACTCGTGGGCATGTTCGCGCAGCGCTTGCGGCAGGAAGTCTGCCGGGCGCGCCTGTCTGAAGACCAGCAGAACCTGCCGGTCGAAGAGCGCGTGCGCCGCGGGGTGAGCAACTGGCTGGGCATCCTGCAGGAGGATCGCAACCTGACCCGTATCGGCTTTTTCCAGGTCGACGCGGCCGAGGCGCTCAAGGACGAACTGGTCGAGATGATTTCCGAGAACATCCGCATCGACCAGCGCGCCGGCGTGTTCCGCAAGGACATTCCGCCGGACTGGCTGTCGCATGCCTTCATGGGCGTGATCGAGCGCTTCACGCGGCGCGAACCCAACGCCCAGGAGCGCGAAGCGCTGGCCGAGTTCATCACCAACATGTTCCTGGAAGGCGTGCGCCAGCGTTGACGCCGGGCCTTGGCGCCGCCGCGTGATTCCCCCCCCGAGTGATC
Organism: Achromobacter sp. 46006; assembly: GCF_059761975.1. Taxonomy (NCBI): domain Bacteria; kingdom Pseudomonadati; phylum Pseudomonadota; class Betaproteobacteria; order Burkholderiales; family Alcaligenaceae; genus Achromobacter; species Achromobacter sp. 46006. The sequence continues at coordinate 13,467 of NZ_JCBANN010000086.1, read as the reverse complement.
GCCCCTGGCGATAGCGCGCCGCGCGCGCCTGGATATACTCGCAGGCGCCACTGGCCAACGACAACACAAGGGAAACAATGAACGCGCTCATGCAGCAGGCGATCCAGTTCGCCAACGACCACGAAACCGCCTGGGACCGCAGTGTCGCGGGGGTGTTCGGCGTGCACCAGAACGATCCGCCGCCCTGGAACCGCCTGCTGGGCCCGCTGCACGACCGCGGTCCGGTGTCGGGCGTGGTGCTGCGCGAGGGCCGCGAGATCGCCGCGTGGGGCGAACCCGACCGCGCCGACCTGACCTTCAGCGTAGCCAAGCTGTATCTGGCCATCCTGGCTGGACTGGCGCACGACCGCGGCCTGTTGCCCGATGTCGATGAGCCGGTCGGCAAGCGCGTGCCCGGCATCGGCTTCGACCAGGGCCGCAATGCGCGGATCACCTGGCGCCACCTGCTGCAGCAGACCAGCGAATGGGAAGGCGAACGCTTCGGCGTCTCCGACCAGGCCGACCGTTACCGCGCCGTCACCTTCGGCGTGCCGCCGGGCGGCAAGAAGGGCGAGGCCCGGCCCTTGCAGGCGCCCGGCACGTACTGGGAATACAACGACGTGCGCATCAACCAACTGTCGTACGCGCTGCTGCACCTGTTCCGCAGGCCCTTGCCCGAAGTGTTCCGCGAGGCCGTCACGCGGCCGCTGGGCGCCAGCGAGAACTGGCAATGGGTCGGCTACGACAACGCCTGGGTCGAGATCGACGGCCAGCGCATGCCGTCGGTGCCGGGCGGTTCGCACTGGGGCGGCGGCATGTCGATCAGCGCCCGCGACCAGGCCCTGATCGGCCAGATGCTGCTGGACCAGGGCCGCGCCGCCGACGGCCGCCAGGTGCTGTCGCCCGAGTGGATCGCCGCCATGCGCCAGCCCTGCGCGATCGCGCCGTACTATGGCTACCTTATCTGGCTGAACCACGAGGGCCGCGTGTTTCCGAGCGTGCCGGCGTCCAGTTTCTTCGGCGTGGGCGCGGGCAGTTCGTTCACCTGGGTCGAGCCCGAACGCAGGCTGGTGGCGATCGTGCGCTGGCTCGATTCGGCCCACGCCGACGCGCTGTTCGGCAAAATCCTGGCGGCGGTGGACGCGCAACCGGCCTGATACGCCGCCGGCCTGTCGTTGGTGGAGTCCCTGCCCGGGGCAGGGATTTTCAGCGGCATGCCGGTCGGCTTCTGGCAACATTCCCCTTTGCCCGCCGCACCGCTTCGCTTCCTGTTTCGCTTTCCCCGCGCACCCTGCGCGCCGACCAAGGACTTCGCCATGAACTACCGCCGTCTCGGATCCAGCAATCTTCGCGTATCGCCCCTGTGCCTGGGCACCATGATGTTCGGCGAGCAGACGCCGGACGACGAAGCCGCGCGCATCGTCGCCTCGGCCCGCGACCACGGCCTGAACTTCATCGACACCGCCGACGTCTACAACAGCGGCCGTTCCGAGCAAGTGGTGGGCAAGCTGCTGCAAGGGCAGCGGCACGACTGGGTGCTGGCCAGCAAGATCGGCAATGTGGTGGGCCAGGGCCCGAACCAGTCGCACTATTCGCGCCAGTGGCTGATCCGCGGCGTCGAGCAGAGCCTGGCGCGCCTGGGCACGGATTTCCTGGACATCCTGTACCTGCACCGCGACTACCACGAGGAAAACCTGGAAGAGGCGCTGTGGGCGCTGGGCGACCTGATCCGCGCCGGCAAGCTGCGCAGCTTCGGTCTGTCGAACTTCCGCGGCTGGCGCATCGCCGAAACCCTGCGCCTGTGCGAAAAGCTGGGCGTGCCGCAGCCGGTGGTGTGCCAGCCGTACTACAACATGCTCAATCGCGGCCCCGAGGTCGAGATCCTGCCGGCCTGCCAGCACTATGGCCTGGGCGTGGTGCCGTACAGCCCGATCGCGCGCGGCGTGCTCACCGGCAAGTACCTGCCGGGCCAGGCGCCGGCGGCCGACACCCGCGCCGGGCGCGGCGACCGCCGCATCCTGGCCACCGAGTTCCGCGAAGAATCGCTGCAGATCGCGCAGCGGCTGGTCGAGCACAGCGCCGCGCGCGGCGTGCAGCCAGGCCATTTCGCCACCGCCTGGGTGCTGGCCAATCCGATCGTCACCGGCGTCATCGCCGGCCCGCGCACGCTGGCGCAGATGGATGACTATTACGCGGCGCTGGAGGTCACCATCACGCCCGAGGACGAAGCGCTGGTGGACAGTTGGGTCACGCCGGGCCACGCCTCGACCCACGGCTACAACGATCCCAACTATCCGTTCTTTGGCCGGCCGGTGAAAGTGGCCTGAACGGCGCCGCGCCGCGCTTCAGGCCTTGCGCAGGTTCGCGGCGGCGGCGGGCGCCAGCGTGTCCTGCTGCGCCCCGCTGCGCCCACCGCGCCCGATCAGCCAGGCGCACAAGGCCGACACCACGCCCGCGAACAGCACGTACAGGCAGATCAGCCAGGGCTGGCCATCGCCGGTCTTGAGCAACGCGGTGGCAATGATCGGCGTGATGCCCGAGGCGAAAATTCCCGAGAACTGGTACACGAACGAGATGCCGGTGTAGCGCACCTTGGCGTCGAAAAGCTCGCAGAACAGCGCCGCCTCCGGCCCGTAGACGGCGGCGTAGAAGATGCCGAACGGAATGATGATGGCCAGCCACACCTGCATCACGCTGCCCTGGCTGTTGAGCATCAGCCAGAAGCCCGGAAAGGCGGCCACCGCCGTGATCAGCGAGCCCCAGAAATACACCCGCGTGCGCCCGATGCGGTCGGACAGCCGGCCGAAATAGGGAATCGAAAAGCACATCACCAGCGCCGCCGCCATCACGCCGGTCAGCGCCTCGGTCCGCGTGATCTGCAATGTCTGGGTCAGGTACGAGATCGAGAACACCCCGAAGACGTTGAAGAACACGCCGTCGATGTAGCGCGCGCCCATGCCCTTGGCGACGTTGCCCGGGTAGCGGCGGATCATGTCCATGAACGGGATGCGGCTTTCGGCGTTGTCGCGCTTGACCGCCGCGAACTCGGGCGTTTCCTTGATGTTCAGGCGGATGTACATGCCCACCGCCACCATCGCGGCCGAGGCCAGGAACGCCAGGCGCCAGCCCCAGGCCATGAACTGCGCGTCGGTCAGCAGCGTCGACAGCAGCGCCACCGTGCCGGACGCCAGGCACAGGCCGATCGCCAGGCCGATCTGCGGCAGCGAGGCGTAGTAGCCCTTTTTCCCCGGCGGGGCGTATTCGTAGGCCATCAGCACCGCGCCGCCCCATTCGCCGCCCAGGCCGATGCCCTGGAACACGCGCAACAGCAGCAGCAGGATCGGCGCCCACAGGCCGATACTGTCATAGGTGGGCACCAGGCCGATCAGGAAGGTGGAGAGGCCCATGATCATCAGCGTCATCACCAGCATGCTCTTTCTGCCGATGCGGTCGCCGAAGTGGCCGAACACCAGCCCGCCCAGCGGCCGGGTGATGAAGCCCACCGCGAAGGTGGTGTAGGCCAGCATGGTCGAGACCAGCGGGTCGCCAGTGGGAAAGTACAGCTTGTTGAACACGATGCCGGCGACCACGCCGTACAGGAAGAAGTCGTACCACTCGATAGTGGCGCCGATCAGCGAGGCGGCGACGACTCTGCGCACCGCGGTTTCGTTCTGCTTGGCCATGCCTGTCTCCTTTGGGGGGAAGCGGGCGGCGCTCTGCGGCGCCGCTCCGCGGGTTGCGGTCAGCTCATGTCATGCCGCCTGTTGCAATACCGGCTGCGCCTGGACGCGCGGCCGTGTCGCGTGCAGGTCTTGCAGGATGAAATCGGCCGCGCGCTCGGCCACCATCACCACCGGCACGTTGGTGTTGCCCGAGACCAGCGTCGGCATGATGGAGCAATCCACCACCCGCAGCCCGCTCACGCCGTGCACCCGCAGGCGCTCGTCGACCACCGCCAGGGGGTCTGCGCGCGGGCCCATCTTCGCGGTGCCCGACGGGTGGAAGATAGTGGCGCCGTACTCACGGCAGAAGTGCAGGATCTCGTCGTCGCCCTGCACCTCGGGCCCGGGCCGGAATTCGCGCTTCATCAGGCCGGCCAGCGGTTCGGTGGCGGCCAGCCGGCGCGCGTACTTGACCGCGGCTACCGTCATGCGCCGGTCCAATTCGGTGGACAGGTAGTTGGGCTGCATGGCGGGCGCCTCGAACGGATCGGCGCTGCGCAACCGCACCGTGCCGCGCGAGGACGGCCGCAGTTGGCACACCGAATAGGTGCAGCCCGAGAACGGATGCACCTTGCCGCCGGCCATGTCGGCCGACAGCGTGGCGAAATGGAATTGGGTGTCGGGCGTGGCGCTGGCCGGATCGACGCGGCAGAACAGGCCGCCCTGGTTGATGCCTACCGCCAGCGGCCCGCCGCGGAACAGCAGCCATTGCAGCCCCATCGCGGCGCGGCCGTGCAGCGTGCGCAACTGGTCGTTGGTGGTGATGGGCCGGCGCGTCTCGTAGATGAGGCGGATCTGCAGGTGGTCCTGCAGGTTCTCGCCCACGCCGGGCAGGTCGCGCACCACGCCGATGCCGAAGCGGCGCAGCAGCGCGGCCGGCCCCACGCCCGACAGTTGCAGCAGTTGCGGCGATTGCAGCGCGCCGGCGCACAGGATCACCTCGCGGCGGGCGCGCAGGGTGCGCACCTGGCCGTCCTGGCGGTAGCGCACGCCGCAGGCGCGGCTGCCCTCGAACAGGATCGCCATGGCGTGCGCGCCGGTCTCCACCCGCAGGTTGGCGCGGCCGCGCGCCGGGCGCAGGTAGGCCACGGCGGTGGAGCAGCGGCGGCCGTTGCGGGTGGTGAGCTGGTAGTAGCCCACGCCTTCCTGGTCGCCGGTATTGAAGTCGCGCACGTGCGGCAGGCCCAGCGCGCCGGCGGCGCCGATCAGGCCTTCGACCAGCGGATGCGGCGTCTTGATGGAGGTGGCGTTCAGCGGCCCCTCCGTGCCGCGTGTGGCGCCTTCGCCGAGGTCGTTGTTTTCCAGCTTGCGGAAGTAGGGCAGGCAGTCGTCCCAGCTCCAGCCGGGGTTGCCGGCGGCGGCCCAGTCGTCGTAGTCGCGCCGCTGGCCGCGGATGTAGATCAGGCCGTTGATGGCGCTGGAACCGCCCAGCGTGCGGCCGCGCGGCCAGTAGATGCGGCGGTCCAGCATGTTGGGGTCGGGCTCGGTGTAGTAGCCCCAGTTCAGCACCTTGTGAAACATGGTCTTGCCGTAGCCGATGGGGATGTGGATCCACGGCGAGCGGTCCGGCGGCCCGGCCTCCAGCAGGCACACGCTGTGCTGGCCGCTGGCGCTCAAGCGGTTCGCCAGCACGCAGCCGGCGGAGCCGGCCCCCACCACGATGTAGTCCACGGCATCGGACATGTCTGTTTCCTCCTTGGCCTGGCCGTGCCGGGACGCGGGGAGTCCCTCGTCCGGACGGCGCGTTTACCCTGCTTGCCGCGCCGCTGGGCACTTATATACTGGCCTGATGCGAGGGGGGCGCGGCGACGCGCAAAGGTTCCGTATCTGTGGCGATTCTAGGAAGCCGCCACGGGAAAGAAAGCGCGGCAAGCGCGGGAACGGGGAAATGGCACAGAACATGGATCTTCGGTTTCAAAATCGCAGTGCAGCATCGGCGCGGACGCCCGACGCCGACGAGCCGCGGGATGCCGCGCGTTCGCTGCGCGCGCTGCTGGTGCTGGACTACCTGGCCCGTGCCCAGCATCCGCCCACGCTGGCGCAATTGGCGCAGCGCCTGGACATGCCCAAGTCCACCCTGATGCGCTTGCTGGCGGCCATGCAGCGCGCCGGCTTCGTCGCCGCCACGCCCACTGAAAACGGCTACGTGCCGGGGCCGCAGGCCACCGCGCTGGCGCTGTCGACGCTGCATGCCTCGGCCTTCACGCGCGCCTGCCGCGCGGTGCTGGCGCAACTGGTCGGCAAGCTGGGCGAAACCTGCAATCTCACCGCGCCGGACGGCGACCAGGTGATCTACATGGAGCGGGTCGAGACCACCGAACCGCTGCGCCTGTTCTTCGCGGTCGGCAGTCATGTGCCGATGCACTGCACCGCCAGCGGCAAGCTGTTCCTGGCGTCGATGAACCGGCTGGAGCGCGGTCGCGTGCTGGCGCGCCTGCCGCTCACGCGCAACACGCCGCGCACGCTGACCGACCCGGCGCGGCTCGAAGACGAACTGGAACGCCTGGCCACGCGCGGCATCGGCATCGACAACGAGGAGTTCGTGCGCGGCATGAGCGCGGTGGCGGTGCCGGTGCGCGACGCGCAGGACCGCGTGGTGGCGGCGGTGGCATGCCACGCGCCCACCGCGCGGCTGATGCTCGACGACCTGCTGCGCGCGGTGCCGGTGCTGCAGGGCGCGGCGCAGTCGATGCGCGCGGTGCTGGCCGAACACCGGCCGGGCGGTTGAGGGCGTTGGCGGGGCGCCCGATGGCCGGCGCGAGCGGCGCGTTTCAGGGTCGAGCGATCAAGGCCCGGTAACGCGAACCCCTAGCCAGGCAGCGCGGTCGCCTGCCGCCAAGCCAGCGCCAGCGCGGCCGCCGCGCCCGCCGTCAGCATCGCCAGCATCGCGACCGGGCCAGCCATATCGAGCAGGAGCCCGGCCGCCAGCGGCGCGGCGATGCGCGTCAGTGCGAACACGCTGGACTGGATGCCGTAGTCCAGCGCCTGCAGGCCCGCCCTTGCGTGCGACATCATCAGTCCGAACGCCAGGGCGGCGGTGGCGCCCATGGCCGTCGCCACCATCATGGCGCAGGTAGCCAGCGCGATCGGGCCCGCGTCCAGGCCGACCGCCAGCGTCAATGCCAGCAACGCGGCGGCCCCGGCGCCGGCGTGCAGCCGCACCGCGCGGCCCGCGCCCAGGCGCTTGAGCAGCCGCGCGCCCGCGATGCTGGCCAAGGCGCCCACCGCGCCGCCCGCGACGCCGACCAGCCAGGCCACGCGTTGCGGCGCCAGCCCCTGGTCCAGCAGCAACGGCTTCAGATAGAACCAGCCGGCGCCGATGAAGGGGAACAGCAGGGCCAGCAGCGGCAGCCAGCGGCGGCTGGCGGGCAGGCGCAGGTACGCGATGGCCTGGCGTGTGGCCGAGGTCGTGTCGTTGGCGGGCAGGGGCGCGCGCGGTTGCCCCTGTGCGTCATCCGGCGTCGATGCGCAGGCCATGCCGACGTGTGCATCACGCGAGGCGACCGCATCGTCGTCGGCGCGCCCGGCATGCATGGCGTCCATGGTTTCCCGCAGCAGCAAGGTCAACGCCGCGCCCAACGCCAGCGCGCCCGCCATGATCAGGAACGGCGCCTGCCAGCCCCAGCGCGCCTGCGCCAGCAGCATCAGGCCACCGCCGGCGATGGCGCCCAGGCACAGCGCCATCGAGCGGATGCCGCCCGCCGAGGCGCGGCCGGCCGCCGGCAACACGCGGATCGCCAGCGCGTTGACGGGCACGTCGGCCCAGGTGCCGGCCAGCGCGGCGGCGGCCGCCAGCGCGAACAGCGTGGCGCCATCGTTCAACAGGTCGCGCCAGCCCAGCGCCAGCAGCACGGCGGCGTAGGCCAGCAGCAGGGACACCGTCCAGCGCCGATAGCCGCCCTGGCCCGCGCCGCGCCGGTCCAACGGCATCGCCAGCAGGAACTTGAACACGGTCGGCAGGCTGGCCAACTGGAACAGGCCGATGGCGGTGCCTGACCAGCCGTGCTGGCGCAGCACCAGCGGCAGCCCCAGCCACAGATAGACGCCCGGCGCCGTCAGCGCCAGGTTGAGCCAGCCGAACAGGGCCTGGGCCAGGCCATGGCGCAGGCGCGGCGTCATGGCGCGGTCCGCCGCGCCGACAGCACATGCAGCGGCGCCAGCGGAAAGCGGTCGGAATCGAAGCCGCGCACCTCGGCGAAGCCGGCGGCGCGCAGCGCCTCGGCCAATTCCCCCTGGCGCGTGACGCGCCGGCCCAGCAGCAGCATCGGCAGGTAATAGCGCAGCACGCGCGCGGCGGCGTCCGCGTCATCCGGGACCTCGGCGTGCGCCATGACCAGCAGGCCGCCCGGCGCCAGCGCATCGTGCATCTTGCGGATCGCGGCGGCGGCGTCGGGCACGAAATGCAGCACCGACGAGCACCAGATCAGGTCGTAGCCGGCGCCGATATCCGCCGTGGCCAGGTCGCCGCCCACCGCCGCCATGCGCTCCGCCAGGCCGGCGGCGGCGATGTTCTCGCGCGCCACGGCGGCGGTCTCGGGCCAGTCGAACACCACGCCGCAGGCCTGCGGGCGGTCCTGCACCAGCGCGATGCCGATCAGGCCCGGACCGCCGCCCAGGTCGAGGATGCGGCGGGCCGTGTCGGCGCCGGGCACGCAGGCGACCGCCTCGCGCGCCGCCGCCACGGCCAGGGCGCGTTGTTCCTGGCCGATCTGCACGCGCGCCGCGTTGGCCCAGGCGCCGGCCTCGGACGGGGCGGCTGGTGTTGCGGCGGGATCCTGGCGCAACCGCTGCATCAATTGCTCGCCGGATTGCGCCAGCGCGCGGCGCCGGTAGCGCCAGGCGTCGCCGCAGTAGTGCGGCCGTCCCGCCACGAAGTGGTCGCGCGCGGTGACGCCGCAGCGGTAGAGCGGCGGCTCGCCCGCGATGCGGTGCAGCAGGCGCAGGCTCCACAGCAGGTCCAGCAGGTGCTCGGCGGCGGCGGGGCGCAGCGCCAGCGCCTGCGCGACGTGCGCGGCGCTGGCCGGCGCCACCAGGTGCGCGAACAGGTTCAATTCCAGGGCCGCGTCGAGTGCCGCGGTTTCGACCGGCGCGGCGGCCAGGTCCCAATAGCGTTGCAGGGGCAGGGGGGAAGTCGGCATGGCGGGTTCCTTGTGTTGACGATCAAAGGCGCCAGGTCAGGCGCAGGCCCACTTCGCGCGGCGGGCTGTAGACGGTGACGATGCCGTTCTGGTAGCCCACCGCGTCGTAGCGCCGGTTGGCGAGGTTGTTGACGTAGGCGGCGATTTCCACCTGCCGCACGGTGACGCCGGCGGCCAGGTTGACCAGCGCGTAGCCGTTGCGGCGGTAGCGGTTGGCGGCGTCCAGGTAGACCGGGCCGGTGCCGCTCAGCGAGGCCTGCGCGTACCAGCCGGCCGGGGCGTCGTAGCGCGCGGTCAGGTGGCCGTTCAGGCGCGGCGCGAATGGGTTCTGGTTGCCGCTGTAGTCGTTGGCGCCATCGCGAAAGTGGCTGAAGCGGGTGCGGTTCAGGCCCAATCCGGCCTGCAGCGACCAGCCTTGGCCCAGCAGGTATTCGAGCTCGAATTCCGCCCCGATCGAACGCGCCGACGCGGCATTGGTGACGTACACCAGGCCCGGCAGCGGCATCTGCTGCACCTGCATGTTGTCGACCGTCATCACGTAGAACGCGGCGGCGTAGCGCAGGCGGTTGCCGGGCAGCCAACCCTTGGCGCCGAGCTCGTACGCGCGCAGCGTTTCCGGCTGGTAGGCGGCGTAGTCGGAGGCCGGCGAAAACACGTTGTAGCCGCCCGCGCGAAAGCCATCCGCGACCGAGGCATAGACCTGCTGGCGCGGCGCGAAGGCGTATTGCAGCGCCAGCTTGGGCGTAACGCGGGTCCAGTCGGCGCGGCGCGCGCGGTCGCCTTGCGGCGTGAAGCGCACGGCGTCGCGCTCGACGCGGGCGCCGGCCTCCAGGGTCCAGCGCTCGGCCAGCGTTACGGTCCAGTGAGTGAAGGCGGCGCCGGACTGGCCGCGCAGCCGCACCACGCTGTCGGTCTGGCCGCGCGGCATCTTCTGCGTATTGCGCAGGTCATGGTCGTCGCCGTCGGCGTACAACCCCGCCAGCCAGTGGGCGCGGCCCAGCGCGCCTTCCAGCCGCAGCTCCTGCGACAGATTGCGGAAATGATGGTCGCGGGCGATGTGCAGCAGATCGGCGGGCTGGAAATCGGTGTCCTGCTGCACGCGGTCGCGCAGGTCGTTCCAGGCCGTCACCGACGTCAGGCGCAGGCCGCCGTCCAGGTCGTGGCGCAGCGACAGCGAAGCGCTGCGGCCGATGGACCGGTTCCAGCCCGGCGTGCCGGACGCCACGGTGGCGCGTGGCGCCGTGGGCGAGCCCCACAGCGCGGCGCCGTCGCGGTAGTTGATCTGCGCATAGCGCAAGGTGGCGTCGGTGCGCGCCGACGGCGTCCAGCGCAGCGCCAGCTTGCCGTTGCGCAGCTCGCGGTCGTCCTCGCGCCGGCCGGTGTAGGTGTTGTCGATGAAGCCGTCCTGGCCGCGCCAGGCGCCGGCCACGCTGGCGTAGAGCGTGTCGTCGACGATCGGCCCGCTCAGGTCGAAGCGCAGCATGCGCAGGTCGCGGCTGCCCACGGTGGTGGAGACGCTGCCGCGCAGGCTGTCGCCCGGCTGGCGGGTGTGGACGTTGATGACGCCGGCTTCCGCGTTGCGGCCATAGAGCGCCGATTGCGGGCCGCGCAGAACCTCGACGCGGTCGATATCCAGCAACTGGTCGTCGAAGCCCTGCGCCATCAGCGTGGGCACGCCGTCCACCACCAGCAGAGTCGAAGTCGAGAACGAAAAGAAGTTGGCCGACAGGCCGCGCATCACGGCCGCATTGACGCCCGCCTGGCCGAACGGCTGGAACGTCAGGCCGGGCGTGATGCGCTGCAGGCCCTCCAGGTCGACGACGCCCTGGCTTTCGAGCATGTCGCCGTCGAACACCGAGAGGCTGCCGGGCAGCGATTCGAGGTCGCGCTCCTGCTTGTCGGCGGTGACGGTGATGGCGGGCAGTTGCGCGGCGGCGGGGGAACCCGGCGTCGGTGCTGCAGAAGTCGTGGGTGGGGACGCGGAAGAAAGCGGTGCGGCAGGCGCGGCCGGACCGTCGGCCGGCTGCGCGGCGGGCTGCGCCAGCGCGGCGGGCGTGGCGCAAAGCCACAGCACAACCCAGGCGGTGCGAGGGTGGGGAAGAGAGCGGTTCATCGGGATTCCTGTGCAAGCCGTCACGGCGGCCGAACGCGCGGCGCCGTCCCGAAGATGGTATTTCCTTATGCGAACGCCTATCATTAGCATTCATATGCGAACCGGAGCCATTCGTATGCGATCCGGCGCATCCGCGCCGGAACCCGTTTCTGGCTCCCATACCGCCCCCGTCCCGCCACCTGTCATCCGCCGTCGAAACCATGTCCCTGCGCATCTCCGCCACGCTCGCCCAACCCGGTCCGGCCGCCCGTCCCGGCTGGTCGCGGCTGGCGCTGCCGGCGGATCTGGGCGAGTGCGTGGCCGACCGCCTGGACCTGGGCGAGGGGCTGGCCCTGGTGCATTCGCAATACACCCCCGTGCGCGACCTGATCGAGGAGAACGCCGCCGCGCATGGCGGGCGCACGCTGGTCATCACGCTGGCCCTGGGCGGGGTCTCGGCCTATCGCGGCGCCGATGGCGCCGAGCTGGATTTTCGCGGCGGCCAGACCACGGTGACGGCGTTTCGTCGTCACCTGGGCGAGCGCCGCTACCTGGGCGGCTGCACCGTCTCGCAATTGCGCCTGCTGGTGGGCGAGCCGGCGCTGCGCCGCTACGCCGGCCAGGCCCAGGCCGAGGCGCTGTTCGGCGCCGGCGGCCTGCGGCGGCTGGCGCAGGGCCGCACCAGCGCCGACCTGGGCGCCGTCGCGGCCGAACTGGCGCGGGCCAGCGACCCGCTGGACATCCACATCAAGGCATTGACCCTGTTGTCACGCCAGTTGCGCGCGCTGGCGCCGGCGCCAGCGGCGGGCCGGTTCAGCCAGGCCGACATTGCCCGGCTGGAGCGGGCCCATGCGCTGATGCGCGAACAGATGGATCGCGAACTGACGGTGCAATACCTGTGCCTGGCGACCGGGTTGAATGAATTCAAGCTCAAGCAGGGCTTTCGCGCGCTATACGGCGACAGCCCGATGCGGCTGCTGACCGCGATGCGCATGCGCCGCGCCTGGGAGTTGCTGGAGACCGGCTGCCAGGTGGCGCAGGCGGCGTACCGGGTCGGATACCGCCACCCGGCCAACTTCAGCGCCGCCTTCACACGGTTCCACGGCCGCGCGCCCAAGTCGGTGTTTGGCAAGCGGGGGTGACGCCCTTAGTGCGCCGCCCGCATCCGCCGCCGCGACACGCTTTCCCACCCGGCCACCAGCAGCATGATCAGCGTCGTCAGCCCGCCCACCATCAGGTTGTCGGTGACGAACGCGATCGGCGCCAGGATGGCCAGCAGCACCAGCCCCGCCACGTGCGACAGCGGGAAGCGGCCATACACCACCGTCTTGTAGATGCCGTTGCCCAGCAGGTACAGCGCCGGGCCGCCGAGCAGCGCGGACGCCGCCGCCGCGACGATGCGGCCGTCCGGGTGCAGGATGACCAGTTCGTTGGCCACCGCCGAGACGATCACGCCGGCGATCAGGATCACGTGCACGTAGTGGAAGTAGGCCCCGACCCGGCCCGGATCGGCGTGGTGCGCGATGGCTTCGCTGCCATCCTTGCTGCTGGTGTCGAAGTACACCCACCACATCGCCGCCGTGCCCAGGAACGCGGCCAGCAGCGCGATCAGGGTGGGGATGTCCCAGTGCGGGTGCTCGCCCAGCGTGGCGCCGGTGATCAGCAGGGTTTCGCCCAGCGCCACGATGACGAACAACTGGCAGCGCTCGGCCAGGTGGCCGCCCTCGATGGTCCAGTCGCGGGTGCGGGAGCGGCCCAGGCCGGGCAGCCAGAAGCCGGCCATGGGCGAAAAATACTCGCAGGCCACCGCCACGATCCACAACGCCAGCCGCGTATCGCCCGAGGCAAGTCCGCCAGCGACCCAGAACACCGCCGAGATGCACAGCCAGCCCAGCATGCGCCGGAAATTCGGCGCCAGCGGATGCGACGGCCCCAGGTGCAGCACCACGAACAAGGTGCGGCCCACCTGGATCAGCACGTAGCAGATTGCGAAGATCAGCCCGTTCGCGCCGAAGGCGCCGGGAAGGACGGCGGCGGCCACCAACCCCACCAGCATCACGCTGAACAGCATCAGCCGCATCGGCACCGCGTCGGGATCGAACCAGTTGGTGACCCAGCAGGTGTATTGCCATCCCAGCCACACCGCGAACCACAGCACCAGCGTGTGCAGCGCGCCCATCAGGGTCAGATCGTGCAGCAGGCTGTGCGAGAGCTGCGTCACGGCAAAGACATAGACCAGGTCGAAGAACAGCTCGACAAAGGTGACGCGGGCCTCGTGGCCGTCGCGGTGGCGCAGCAGATGGGCGCTGGCGAGGAATGGCATGGTGGTGCTTCCTGTCGGGGGAGGGGCGCTGCCAGATTACTCCCGGCCGCGCATGCCGACCGTCAACAATTCAAAAGACGTGGCGCGGCCGCATCAATGCGCGGCAGGCGCGTCGCCGTGGCCGGCCAGCTCGCGGTTGCGCGAGCGCACCAGCGCGGCGGCCAGCGCCGCCGCCACGGCCGCGATCACCGCGCCCGCCAGGAAGGTCACGCG
>NZ_JCBANN010000085.1:0-18626 GCF_059761975.1 Achromobacter sp. 46006 | reverse complement strand
TGATAGTGAACTGGCGTCGACCCTCGTGGCGCGGCGGCATCCGGCGGGTTGCGCATTGCGTTGTCGGTTGTCGATGCCGTTGCCGCCACATTTGCCGCACGTTGCCGCGGGATGCGGGCTTATGGCCCGTATTTTGCGTAAGGTGCCCGTAAGAGCGCGGCGATACGGTTGCGAGTGGGCAGTCAGATAAAAGCGGCATCAACAACAGAATCACAGATTGGAGACAAGATCATGTCGAATGCTATTCAGTCCGTACTGGTGGAAACCCGGGTCTTCCCGCCGCCCGAGCGCGCGGCGCAGGGCGCCGCGATTCCCAGCATGGATGCCTACAGGGCGCTGTGCGCGCAGGTCGAGAGCGATTTCGACGGCTTCTGGGCCGGCCAGGCCCGCGACAACCTGCAATGGAGCAAGCCGTTCACCGAGGTCCTGGACGAGTCCAACGCGCCGTTCTACCGCTGGTTCGGCGATGGCGAACTGAACGTCTCGGCCAACTGCCTGGACGTGCACCTGACCAACGGCAACGCCGACAAGACCGCCATCATCTTCGAGACCGACGACGGCAAGGTCACCAGGATCAGCTATCGCGAACTGCTGGCGCGCGTGTGCCGCTTCGCCAATGGCATCGCCGCGCTGGGCTACAAGAAGGGCGACCGCGCCATCATCTACATGCCCATGTCGATCGAAGCCGTGGTGGCGATGCAGGCCTGCGCGCGGTTGGGCGTGACGCATTCGGTGGTGTTTGGCGGCTTCTCGGCCAAGAGCCTGCAGGAGCGTATCGTCGACGTCGGCGCTTCGCTGGTCATCACCGCCGACGAGCAGGTGCGCGGCGGCAAGACCATCCCGCTCAAGCCGGCGGTGGAAGACGCCATCGCCATGGGCGGCTGCGACGCCGTCAAGCGCGTCATCGTCTATCGCCGCACCGGCGGCGAGGTCGCCTGGAACGAAGGCCGCGACCTCTGGATGCACGACGTCGAGGCCGGCCAGGCCGACACCTGCGAACCGGTGCCGGTCAATGCCGAGCATCCGCTGTTCATCCTGTACACCTCCGGTTCCACCGGCAAGCCCAAGGGCGTGCAGCATTCGTCCGCCGGTTACCTGCTATGGGCGCTGCTGACCGTCAAGTGGACCTTCGATGCGCGCAAGGACGACGTCTACTGGTGCACGGCCGACGTGGGTTGGGTCACCGGTCACACCTATATCACCTACGGCCCGCTGGCCGCCGGCCTGACCCAGGTGGTGTTCGAGGGCGTGCCGACGTTCCCCAACGCCGGCCGCTTCTGGGACATGATCGCGCGCCACAAGGTCACCACCTTCTACACTGCGCCGACCGCGATCCGCTCGTTGATCAAGGCGGCCGAGGCCGCGCCCGAGACCCATCCGTCCAAGTACGACCTGGACAGCCTGCGCATCATCGGCACGGTGGGCGAGCCCATCAACCCCGAAGCCTGGATGTGGTATCACAAGAACGTCGGCCGCGAGCGCTGCCCGATCGTCGACACCTGGTGGCAGACCGAGACCGGCGGCCACATGATCACGCCGCTGCCGGGCGCCACGCCGACCAAGCCGGGCTCGTGCACGCTGCCGCTGCCGGGCATCGCCGCCGCCATCGTCGATGAAACCGGCGGCGACGTCGACCAGGGCAACGGCGGCTTCCTGGTGATCAAGCGGCCGTGGCCGGCGATGATCCGCAACATCTGGGGCGACCCGGAGCGCTTCAAGAAGAGCTATTTCCCGTCGGAACTGCGCGGATACTACCTGGCCGGCGACGGCGCGCAGCGAGATGCGGACGGCTACTTCTGGATCATGGGCCGCATCGACGATGTGCTCAACGTGTCGGGCCACCGCCTGGGCACGATGGAAGTGGAATCGGCGCTGGTCGCGCATGAACTGGTGGCCGAGGCCGCCGTGGTCGGCCGCCCCGACGACACCACCGGCGAGGCCGTGGTGGCTTTCGTGGTGCTCAAGAGCGCCCGTCCCGAAGGCGCCGAGGCGCAGGCTATCGCCAAGACGCTGCGCGACTGGGTCGCCAAGGAAATCGGCCCGATCGCCAAGCCCAAGGACATCCGTTTCGGCGACAACCTGCCCAAGACCCGTTCCGGCAAGATCATGCGCCGCCTGTTGCGCGTGGTGGCCAAGGGCGAGGAAGTGACGCAGGACGTCTCGACGCTGGAGAACCCCGCCATCCTGGAACAGCTGTCCAAGCCACTGTAAGCGGCTTGCGCCGTCCGTCATGCGGACGGCATGGACAGTCCCGGTCCTGACGGGCGCATAATGCGAGATGCCCATGCCGGTTTGCCGGCATGGGCATCGTCTTTTTTTCTTCGATTTCACCCGGAGGCGCCGCCGTGAGCCGCAGCAGTTTCGATCGCGCAGGGCTTGCCCTGATGTTCAGCACAATCCTTGTGTGGGCAGGGAGCTGGATCGCGATGAAGCTGATCGTGCCTTATATCGGTCCGTTCGATTTCGTGGCGCTGCGCTACGTCAGCGGCAGTCTGGTGTTGTTCGGGCTGGCCATCGCCACCCGGCGGCCGCTGGCCTTGCCGCCTTGGAAGCTGACCCTGCTGATCGGCCTGACCCAGACGGCCGGCTTCCAGGGCTTCGTGCAGACCGCGCTGGTGTCCGGGGGCGTCGGCAAGGTGTCGCTGATGGCTTACACCATGCCATTCTGGGTGGTGCTGTTCGCGTGGGGCTTGCTGGGCGAGCGCCCCACCGTGCGTCACGGTCTCGGCATCGGCCTGGCCGCGATCGGCCTGGTGCTGTTCATCGAACCCTGGCACGGCGTGGGCGCGTTGCGGCCGGTGCTGCTGGGACTGGGCAGCGGCTTGTGCTGGGGTGTGGGCACGGTGCTGTCCAAGCGTATGTTCGAACGCCACGCGCCCGACGTGATGACGTTCACCGCCTGGCAGATGCTGTTTGGCGGACTGGTGATGACGCCTGTGGCCTGGCTGGTGCCGCAGATCGCGCCGCAATGGGGCTGGCAGTTGTGGACCGGCATGGTCTATATCGTCCTGATCGCCACCGCGGCGGGCTGGCTGCTCTGGTTGCAGGTGGTGCGGCGCGTGCCGGCCTCGATCGCCGGCCTGTCCAGCCTCGGTGTGCCGGTGGTGGCGATGCTGATGGCATGGGCGGTGCTGTCCGAGCGTCCGTCGCCGGTCGAACTGGGGGGCATGGCCCTGATCCTCGCCGGCATCTTTGTCGTGAGCCGCGCGGCGCCCGCCGCGCGCGCGGGCTGACCGGCCCGTTCAGTACCGGATTCCATTTTCCTCCAAGGAAGTTTCATGATCGATTTGCGCAGCGATACCGTCACCCGGCCGTCCCCGGCCATGTTGCAGGCCATGGTCAGCGCGCCGCTGGGCGATGACGTGATGGGTGATGACCCCACCGTGATTCAGTTGCAGCAAGCCGTTGCCGAACGCGCGGGCAAGGCGGCCGGGCTGTTCTTCCCGTCGGGCACGCAGAGCAACCTGGCGGGTCTGATGGCCCACTGTGAGCGTGGCGACGAATACCTGGTGGGCCAGCAGGCCCATACCTACAAGTACGAAGGCGGCGGCGCGGCGGTGCTGGGCAGCATCCAGCCCCAGCCCATCGAGCATGCCGAGGATGGTTCGCTGCCGCTGGAAAAACTGGCGGCTGCGCTCAAGCCCGAAGGCGACCCGCACTTCGCTCGTACCCGGTTGCTGGCGCTGGAGAACACGTTCCACGGCAAACTGATCCCGGCCGACTATGTGCGCGCGGCGACCGATTGGGCACGCGGCCATGGCCTGGCCACCCATCTGGACGGCGCGCGTGTATTCAACGCCGCCGTGGCCAGCGGCAAGCCACTGGCTGAGCTGTGCGCGCCGTTCGATTCGGTGTCGATCTGCTTTTCCAAGGGCCTGGGGGCGCCGGTCGGCTCCGTGCTGGTGGGCAGCGCCGAGCTGATCGCGCGCGCGCGCCGCTGGCGCAAGGTTCTGGGTGGGGGGCTGCGCCAGGCCGGCGTGCTGGCGGCGGCCTGCCTGTATGCGCTGGACCACAACGTCGAGCGCCTGGCCGAAGACCACGCCAACGCGCGCCTGCTGGCCGACGGCCTGCGCGGTATAGCCGGCGTGAAGGTGCTGAGCCAGGACACCAACATGGTGTTCGCGCAATTCGAGCCGGCGCGTTGCGAGGCGTTGACCGCGGCGCTGGCGGCCGACGGTATTCTGATGCGCGCTGTTTATGGCGGTCCGACGCGCATGGTGACGCACCTGGACCTGTCAAGCGAAGATGTGCGCCGGGTGATCGCGGCCGTGGCGCGGCACCTGGCCTGATGCCGCCTGCTGGCAGCCGTCAGCCATGGTGCGTGCGGCTGTCGCCCGGCGCCTGGGCGCGCTCGTGCATGCCGTAATCGCGTAGCACCTGGGCGACGCGCAGGCGATAGCCGGCGAACACGCCGCCGCGTCCCGCCTCCTGGGCGCGGCGGTGCGATGCCAGCGCACGCCAGCGCTTGACCGCCTCCTCGTCGCGCCAGAACGACAGCGACAGCAGCTTGCCGGGCGAGGTCAGGCTCTGGAAGCGCTCGACGGAGATGAAGCCGTCGATGGCCTTGAGCTCGTCGAGCAGCCCAGCCGCGATCCGTAGATAGGGCGCGGGATTGCCGGCGGTGGGTTCGACTTCGAATATCACGGCGATCATGGGGTGGGTTCCTCGGTGAAATCGAATTGGGGAATGCGCGCGTTGGGCAGGGTTCGGTAGCGAAATCGCGCCGCCAGGGCGGCGCCATCGATGCCTGTCTGCAGCAGATGGACTAGCGCGCCGGCCGCATCGCGGCGTGCCGCGTCGCGGCCTGGGCAGGCATGGCCCAGGGCGCCGAAGGTCCAGTGCGCCTCGGGTTGCGTCATGGCCGCCGCGGCGAGCACCAGCAACACGGTATCTCCGGTTTCGAGGCGCTGGCCGCCCAGGTCGATGGGCCCGGCCAGAAAGCGACGGGTGTTGTGGATGGGCGGATCGTGCCGCAGCGTCGCGTCGACCAGGTCACGGGCGTGCGCGAGTGTCGGGTTGCCTCGCGCGCCCAGGCGGCCGGCACGCAGCAGGGCATTGCCCAGCAGGCCGGCGCCGGCTTCGCAGGACTGGAACAATAGGCCCGCCAGATTGGCGGCCAGCAGCGAGGGGTCGAGGCCGGCCTGCTCGCCCTGGGCGCGCAGCCCGCGGCAGGCCGGGCCGGCGGACGCATCATGCAGATGGGCGCCGAGCCTCGCCAGCAATCGCTCGGCGGCCGCGTGCCCGGCCGTGATCCGGGCGCCGGGGGCGGCGGGCGGCAAGGCCGCGAGGAAGGCGCCGATGTCGCGCGCACAGTCGGCGGCCACGGCCGCGGGCAGGCCGATGGAACAGGCTTGCGCAAAAACGGGCGCGGCGTGCAGATAGCGGTCGATGGCGGCGGCCGATGCCGTGTCCACCTCCAGCCGCGCCCATTCGGGCAAAGGGGCATGTGGCGCCTGCCGCGCCAGGAACTCGCTGAACAACGCTTTGAGACGGACTTGTCGCGGACCATCCTGCATTCGCAGGAAGCGGCCGAACAGCAGGCCTGCCGGACCGCCGGAGATGCTCTTGGGCACCGGTTCGGCCAGGGGGCGCACGCGGGCGGCGGGGTGATGCAGGATCTCGCGGATTGTCCGCGGATCGCTGGCCACCCAAAGGCCCAGGCGGGCATCCCGGTACAGCGGCCGGTCGCGGGCCAGCGCGGCGTAATAGGGATAGGGATTGGCGTGCGTGACCGCCTGCAGCGGATCGATCGGGAAGGGCGTGGGCATCAGTGGCGCGGCGGCGATTCGGGGAGCCCAGTATCGCCGCGTCGCGCCTTCGACGATTCGGCCTTGGTCGAACTATGCCTGCGTGGCCTGCGCGAGCAGGGCGGCATAACCGGCGCGCGAGTCCGGCCAGCGCAGCGCCAGGCCGCTGGCGCGCAGACGGGCGTTGCTGAGCTTCTTGCTGCCTATGCCTGCTGGCGCCGGGCCTTCGGCCGGCGCCGGCGCGCCGATCATCCGCGCCAGGTCGGCATAGAGCTCATGCAGCGGCAGGGGCGTGTCGTCACAGCCGATGTAGACCGGCAACGCGTCGGGCAGCAGCGCTACGTGCGTGATGGCGGCCGCGGCATCGTCGACGTGGATGCGGTTGGCCCAGTGCGGCGGCGCGAGCGGCGCGCTGGCCGCGCCCGCGCGCAGCCGCTCGATCAGTTGCAGGCGGCCAGGGCCGTACAGGCCGGCCAGGCGCAGGGTGCTGTGCGGGATCGCGCGCGCGGCCAGCGCCGCTTCGGCGTCGAGCAGGATGCGGCCGTTGAAGCCTTGCGGCGCGGGCGGTGTCTCTTCATCGACCCAGCCGCCGTGATGTTCGCCATACACCGCGCTGGAGGACACGAACACGATGCGCTCGACCTGGCTGGTGTCGAGCGCATCCAGCACGTGGTTCAGGCCGTCGACGAACACGCTGCGATAGGCGGCGGGATCGCGCGCGCCGGCGGTGGCGACGTGGATCACGCGGGTGATGCCCGCTGGCAAGGCCGGCAGGCCATCGGGCCGGGTGATGTCGCCTTGCAGCCAGTGGATGCCGCTACCGTCGTTCGCCGGGGGATGGCGGCGCAGCGCGTGTACCGTGTCGCCGCGCGCCAGGAAGCGGCGCGCGGCACGCTGGCCGAGATCGCCGCAACCGATGAAAAGCACGCGTTCAGCCATGGCCGGCAGCGCCGTCACATGCCGCTGTAGACCGGCCCTTCGCCGCCTTGCGGCGCGACCCAGACGATGTTCTGGGTCGGGTCCTTGATGTCGCAGGTCTTGCAGTGCACGCAGTTCTGCGCGTTGATCTGCAGACGGTCCTCGCCGTGGTCGTCCTTGACGAATTCATACACGCCGGCCGGACAGTAGCGAGATTCCGGGCCGCCGTACTTGGCCAGGTTGACCTGCACCGGCACCGAAGGGTCCTTCAGCGTCAGGTGGACGGGCTCGTTTTCGTCGTGGTTGGTGTTGGAGATGAACACCGAGCTGAGCTTGTCGAAGGTCAGCTTGCCGTCGGGCTTGGGGTAATCGATGCGCGCGCACTGCGAGGCCGGCTGCAGGCAGGCGTGGTCGGGCTTGCTGTGGCGCAGGGTCCAGGGCATCTTGCCCTTGAACACCAGTTGCTCGATGCCGGTCATCAGCGTGGCCACGGTGCGGCCCTTCTTGAACCACTGCTTGAAGTTGCGCGCCTTGTTCAGCTCGGCGTGCAGCCACGAATGCTTGAAGGCCTCCGGATACGCGGCCAGTTCGTCGTGGCGGCGGTCGGCCACCAGCGCGTCGAACGCGGCCTCGGCGGCCAACTTGCCGGACTTGATGGCGGCATGGCTGCCCTTGATGCGCGAGGCGTTCAGGAAGCCGGCCTCACAGCCGACCAGCACGCCGCCGGGGAACGTCAGCTTGGGCAGCGACAGCAGGCCCCCCGCCGTGATGGCGCGCGCGCCATAGGCGATGCGTTTGCCGCCTTCGAAGGTGCCGCGGATGGCCGGGTGGGTCTTGTAGCGCTGGAATTCGTCGAACGGCGACAGCCAGGGGTTGGCGTAGTCCAGGCCGACGATCATGCCCACCGCCACCAGGTTGTTGTCCAGGTGGTAGAGGAACGAGCCGCCATAGGTGTCGGAATCCAGCGGCCAGCCGGCGGTGTGGATCACCAGGCCGGGCTTGGACTGGGCCGGATCGACTTCCCACATTTCCTTGATGCCGATGCCGTAGGCCTGCGGATCGCGGCCGTCGTCGAGTTTGTAGCGTTCGATCAATTGGCGTCCGAGCTGGCCGCGCGCGCCTTCGGCGAACACCGTGTAGCGCGCGTGCAGTTCCATGCCGGGCTGGTAGTGGGCGGTGTGGCTGCCGTCGCGGGCCACGCCCATGTCGCCGGTGGCCACGCCGCGCACCGCGCCCTTGTCGTCGTACAGCACTTCGACCGCGGCAAAACCGGGGAAGATCTCGACGCCCAGCGCCTCGGCCTGTTCACCCAGCCACTTGACCACGTCGCCGAGGCGGACGATGTAATTGCCCTCGTTGTGGAAACAGGGCGGCAGCAGCCAGTTGGGCGTGGCACGCGCGCCTTTCTCGGACAGGAACAGGAACTTGTCCTGTGTCACGGGTACGTTCAGCGGCGCGCCCTTTTCTTTCCAGTCGGGGATCAGTTCGGTCAGCGCCAGCGGGTCCATCACGGCGCCAGACAGGATGTGGGCACCCAGCTCGGCGCCTTTCTCCAGGACGCAGACGCCGATTTCCTGGTTCTTTTCAGCGGCCAGTTGCTTCAGACGGATAGCGGTGGCCAGGCCGGCGGGACCCCCGCCAACCACGACCACGTCATATTCCATCGACTCGCGTTCAGACATTGCAAAGCTCCCCGTATGTATTCCATATTTGGCTGGAAGTATTATCGGCGATTGTATTGCAGGCGGGGACCTTGCACGTCTTCGTATTTCTTTTAGCCATCAGGAGCAATTGGTGAACCCGGACATTCAGTCTGCGCGGATTCTGGCGGTGGGCGATACCCACCAGGTGGAACTGCCTTTGCGTTGGGGCGATTCGGACGCCTTGAACCACCTCAACAACACGCTGTATTTCCGCCTCATGGAAGAGGCGCGGATGCAGATCCTGTACGACGCGGGCTTCGAATTGCCGGCCGATGACGGCGCCATCCTGGCCCACGCTTCCTGCGATTTCCTGCGCCCCCTGACCTATCCGGCGATGGTGCGCGTGACGCACAAGGTGACTCGCATCGGCCGCTCCAGCGCCGAATTCGAGCTGCTGCTCGAGAAGGTCGGCGATGAGGGCGGCCCCTATGCCCGTGGCCGCAACGTGCTGGTGTGGATGGACTACGTGGCCAATGCGTCCGCGCCATGGCCGGCGGAAGTGCTGGCCCGGATGGCCACGCAATTCCGGCCGGCCGCGTAGCGGGCGGGCCGGGGCGGGCGGTCCGACTTCGCCGCGCGGTTTGAAACAGCGCGCGCATTTGCCGGCCTTGCCGTTAAAATCTCCGGCAGAACCATAATAGAAACACAAGGGCGCGCCACCCTCGGCGCCGCGAATCCGCTTTCATCGGGCCCCCCCATGATGATGCCGGGCCGCGGAGCCGGCAGCCGCGCTCTCTTCAGTTCGACCTTAACTAGGAGTTGGAGCGATGGACAAGGTTTATGCAAGCGCCCAGGAGGCGCTGGCAGGCATCGTCAAGGACGGCCAGATGATCGCCGTGGGCGGTTTCGGTCTCTGCGGCATTCCCGAGGCCCTGATCGCCGCGTTGCGCGATTCGGGCGTGAAGGACCTCACTTGCATCAGCAATAACGCGGGCGTTGACGGCTTCGGCCTGGGCCAACTGCTCAATACGCGCCAGGTGCGCAAGATGATCGCCTCGTACGTGGGCGAGAACAAGGAATTCGAACGCCAGTATCTGTCTGGCGAACTCGAACTCGAATTCACCCCGCAGGGCACGCTGGCCGAGAAGCTGCGCGCCGGCGGCGCCGGCATCCCGGCCTTCTTCACCCGCACCGGCGTGGGCACCATCGTCGCCGATGGCAAGGAGATCCGTGAATTCGACGGCCATCAATACGTGATGGAACGCTCGCTGGTACCGGACGTGTCGCTGGTCAAGGCGCACATCGCCGACCGCAGCGGCAATCTGGTGTTTCGCAAGACTGCGCGCAACTTCAACCCGAACGTGGCCATGGCCGGCAAGCTGACAGTGGTCGAGGTCGAGCAGATCGTCGACACCGGCAGCCTGGACCCCGACCAGATCCACCTGCCCGGCATCTATGTGCATCGGATCGTGCTGAACACCAATCCGGAAAAGCGCATCGAACAACGTACCACTCGCCCGGCCTGAGGAGAACACGACATGGCATGGTCCCGCGATGAAATGGCCGCGCGCGCCGCGCGCGAGCTGCAAGACGGTTTTTACGTGAACCTGGGTATCGGCCTGCCGACCCTGGTGGCCAACCACGTGCCCAAGGGCGTCGAGGTCTGGCTGCAATCCGAAAACGGCCTGTTGGGCATCGGCCCGTTCCCGACCGACGCCGAGGTCGACGCCGACCTGATCAACGCCGGCAAGCAGACGGTCACTACGCTGCCGGGCTCGTCGATCTTCTCATCGGCCGACTCGTTCGCGATGATCCGCGGCGGCAAGATCAACCTGGCCATCCTGGGCGCGATGCAGGTGTCCGAAAAGGGCGACCTGGCCAACTGGATGATCCCGGGCAAGATGGTCAAGGGCATGGGCGGCGCGATGGACCTGGTGGCCGGTGTCGGCCGCGTGGTCGTGCTGATGGAACACGTGGCCAAGAAGAAGGACGGCACCGAGGACATCAAGCTGTTGCCCGAGTGCAATCTGCCGCTGACCGGCGTGGGCGTGGTCGACCTGATCATCACCGATCTGGGCGTGATGGAAGTCACCGACAACGGCCTGAAGCTGCTGGAAACGGCGCCGGGCGTCAGCGTGGACGAGATCCAGTCCAAGACGGCCGCCAGGCTGGACGTGTCGGCGGTCAAGCAGGCCTGATCGTCGCCACGACGGATAACGCCCCGCAAGGGGCGTTTTTCATTCCAGCTCCGGAATGCAGAATCAGGCCGATTCCCGCAGCAGCATGCCCACGTGCGGGATACCGTCTTCGATGTATTCGTCGGTCACGGGCACAAAGCCGTGGCCGCCGTAGTAGCCCTTGAGCCTGGCCTGCGCGCCCAGGTAGAGCGGCTCGCCCGGCCACAGCCGGGCCGCCTCGTCCTTGGCGCGGCGCATCAGTTCATGGCCCAGGCCGGTGCCGCGTGCAGCCGGCGCGGTGATGACGCGGCCGATGACCGCCTGGCCGTCGTTCAGCGCCGGTTCGAGCAGGCGGCAATAGGCCAGCAACGCGCCGTCTGCCCAGGCCATCAGGTGTTCCGTCTGTCCCACCAGGTCCTTGCCGTCCATGTCGAGGAAGGCGCAGTTCTGTTCGACCACGAATACTTCCGAGCGCAGGCGCAAGATGGCGTAGAGCTCGGCCAGGGTCAGTTCGGCGTGGGGTTTGCAGGTCCAGGCGGGCATTCGAGAGCGTCCGAAAAACAGGGGGGCGGGAAAGGCTCTTAGCGTACCGCAAACCGGCCCCGTTTCTTTTGGGGCACTGTTACATCAAATCACGGGTATACCCTTAGTATGAAAATGAATTTTCTTCTCTAAAATTTATGTGTAAACAGATTTACATAAATCCCCGCTACGCTTTCCTTCCCTTTTTCCGATGACCAAGGCCACTCTCACGATCGCTGATCGGATCGCCCGGGCCCAGCCCGCGCTGAGCCGCAAGCAGCATGAAATGGCCGAGTACGTCCTGGCGCACCAGTTCCGCGTGGCCACGATGACCATTGACGAATTCGCCGCCGCCACGGGGGTCTCGGTAGCCACCGCCAACCGTTTCGCGCGGGCGCTGGACCTGCCGGGCTACCCGCAGTTCCGCGCCGAACTGGCTCGCGGCTTCGAGGCGGCGCTGGAACCGGTCGAGAAGCTGCGCACCGAGCTGGCGCATTCGGCCAGCGCGGTACAGATCTTCGCCGCGATCCTCGAGGAAGACATCCGCAACGCCCAGCGCAACCTGCAAAATCTGGATGCCGGCGCCTGTGAGCAGGCGGTCGAGGCGATCCTGGCCGCCGACCGCGTGTTCATCATCGGTTTCGGCGCCAGCGGGTTCCTGGCCGGCATGCTGCAGCGTGGACTGTGCATGCACCTGCATTCGGTCGAGTCGTTGGCGGGCCCGGGCGGCGTGTCGCACGCGGCGCGGCAGATGTCGCGCATGACCAGCAAGGACCTGGTGATCGCCATCGGCTTTCCGCGCTATCTGGCCGATACCGTGACCCTGGCCGCCGCGGCCAAGCAGGCTGGCGTGCCGGTGCTGGTGCTGACCGACAAGCCCACTTCGCCGCTGGCGCCGACGGCGTCCGTGGTGCTGTACGCGGTGTCCGGCCGGCAACTGATCCCCAATTCGGAAACCGCCGCGCTGGGCCTGATCGAAGCCTTGTCGGCGGCGGTGGCCTATCGGGCCAAGAATTCCGTCGCGGCCGCCGCTGGGGTGACCCAGTCCGTGATGCCGTGGCTCATCCATGGAGTAGGTAAACGATGATTCAACCCGTGATCGCGATTCACGGTGGCGCCGGCGCGATGTCCCGCGCGGCCATGTCGCCCGAGAAAGAGCAGGAATACCTGAGCGCGCTGGAATCCATCCTGACCGCCGGGCAGGCCGTGCTGGCCCGTGGCGGCAGCGCGCTGGATGCCGTGACCGAAGCGGTGCGCTTGTTGGAAGACTGCCCGCTGTTCAATGCCGGCCACGGCGCCGTGTTCACCAGCGCCGCCACGCACGAACTGGACGCCGCCATCATGGACGGCGCCACCCTGCGCTCGGGCGCCATCGCCAACGTCAATTGCGTGCGCAACCCGGTGTTCGCCGCGCGCAAGGTCATGGAATCCAGCAAGCATGTGTTTTTCGTGGGCGAGGGCGCCGAAGCCTTCGCCAGGGATGCCGGCCTGGAAATCGTCGATCCGTCGTACTTCTCGACCGAGGCGCGTCGCGAGCAACTGCTGCGCGTACAGCGCGAAACGCCGGAAGCGGCGGTGCTGGATCACGACGGCCAGGCCATGGTCGCGCGCGGCCAGCCGGCGCCGGCCGATCCGCTGGACGCGGACAAGAAGTTCGGCACCGTGGGCGCGGTGGCGGTGGATGCGCAGGGCAACCTGGCCGCGGCCACGTCCACGGGTGGCATCACCAACAAGCAGGTCGGCCGCGTCGGCGACGCGCCGCTGATCGGCGCCGGCACCTACGCCAGCAACCAGACCTGCGCCGTGTCCACCACCGGCACGGGCGAGATGTTCATCCGCATGGTCGCCGCCTATGACGTGGCGGCCCAGATGGAATATTGCGGCGCGTCGCTGGAAACGGCGGCCAACCGTGTCGTGATGGAAAAACTGCCCACCATCGGCGGCAAGGGCGGCCTGGTGGCTGTCGACGCCCAGGGCAATGTTGCCTTGCCGTTCAATACGGAAGGCATGTACCGCGGTTACGCCCGCGTCGGCGAGAAGCCGGTCACCGCCATCTACCGCTGAGTGGCGGCGGGCTTCGTTTTTGTCAGTTTTAGGGATTACTAGAGATATGGTTGATCGCGCAAACAGCCTGGCGCTGCCGGATAACCGCGTGGTCCAGGTCGACGACCTGACGGTGCGCTTCGTGGGTTCGGAGCGCACGGTCGAAGCCGTGCGCAATCTGTCGTTCCATGTGGACCGGGGCGAAACCCTGGCCATCGTGGGCGAATCGGGTTCTGGCAAGTCGGTGACGTCGCTGGCGCTGATGCGCCTGGTGGAACATGGCGGCGGCCGCATCGCCCAGGGCAGCATGGCCCTGCGCCGCCGCAATGGTTCCGTGATCGACCTGGTCAATGCCAACCAGCGCGTGATGCGCAACGTACGCGGCGCCGACATGGCCATGATCTTCCAGGAGCCGATGACGTCCCTGAACCCGGTGTTCACCGCTGGCGACCAGATCGCCGAGTCGATCCGCGAGCACCAGGGCATGGATGCCGCCGCCGCGCGCGCCGAGGCCCTGCGCATGCTGGAGCAGGTGCGCATTCCGGAAGCCAAATCGGTGCTGGACCGCTACCCGCACCAGCTTTCGGGCGGCATGCGCCAGCGTGTCATGATCGCCATGGCGCTGGCCTGCAAGCCGGCGCTGCTGATCGCCGACGAACCCACCACCGCGCTGGACGTCACCATTCAGGCGCAGATCCTGCAGTTGATCCGTCAATTGCAGGAAGAAATGCACATGGGCGTGGTGTTCATCACCCACGACATGGGGGTGGTGGCCGAAGTGGCCGATCGCGTGCTGGTCATGTACCGCGGCGACAAGGTAGAGGAAGGTCCGTCGGCGTCGGTGTTCGCCACGCCCCAGCACGCCTATACCCGCGCACTGTTGTCGGCCGTGCCGAAACTGGGCGCGATGCAGGGCACCGACCTGCCGGCGCGCTTCCCGCTGCTGCAGGTGGACGGCAAGGCCCAGCCGGTGGCCGAGCCGGGCGCAGCCAGCACGCAGGAAGTGCCTGCCGCGCAGCGCGAGCCGATCCTGAGCGTGCGCAACCTGGTCACGCGCTTCGACCTGCGCGGCGGCATCCTGAGCCGGGTGCAGCGCCGCGTGCATGCGGTCGAGAAGGTCAGTTTCGACCTGTACCCCGGCGAAACCCTGTCGCTGGTGGGCGAGTCCGGTTGCGGCAAGTCCACCACCGGCCGTTCGCTGCTGCGCCTGGTGGAAAGCCAGGGCGGCGAGATCCGCTTTGGCGGCCGCGACATCGTGCGTCTGAAGACCGGCGAACTGCAATCCCTGCGCCGCGACATCCAGTTCGTGTTCCAGGACCCGTTCGCTTCGCTCGATCCGCGCGTCACGGTCGGTTTCTCGATCATGGAACCGCTGCTGGTGCACGGCGTGGCCAAGGGCAGGCAGGCCGAGCAACGCGTGGCCGAACTGCTCGAGCGCGTCGGCCTGCCGCCGGAAATGGCGCAGCGCTATCCGCATGAATTCTCCGGCGGCCAGCGCCAGCGCATCTGTATCGCGCGCGCCCTGGCCCTGAACCCCAAGGTCGTGATCGCCGATGAATCGGTATCGGCGCTGGATGTGTCGATCCAGGCGCAGATCGTCAACCTGCTGATCGATCTGCAGCGCGACATGGGCATCGCGTTCCTGTTCATTTCGCACGACATGGCCGTGGTCGAACGTGTCAGCCACCGCGTGGCCGTCATGTACCTGGGCCAGATCGTCGAGATCGGCCCGCGCCGGGCGATTTTCGAGAACCCGCAGCACCCGTACACCAAGAAGCTGATGGCGGCCGTGCCGATCGCCGATCCGGCGCGCCGCCACATGAAGCGCACCTTGCTGTCCGATGAAATTCCCAGCCCCATCCGCAGGCTCGGCGACGAGCCGGTGGTGCAGCCGCTGGTGCAGGTAGGAACCGATCACTTCGTCGCCCGTCATCCGGTCGGCGGAGCGTATTGAGTCAGTTGTCGTACTTGTTTTTCTTCCACCAAACCCCCTAATTCCGTACAGGAACCAGGAGTTGCAATGATGAAAGTTCTGCGCCCCACCAAGCTGATGGCCGCCGCCGCGGTGGCCTTCGGCGTGCTCACTTCGCCGCTGGCGCATGCTGCCAAGGACGTGACGTTTGCCGTCTCCATCGCGCTGGAAACGCTCGACCCGTACAACACCAACAGCACGCTGAACCAGGCGGCCGGCAAGGCCTACTACGAAGGCCTGTTCGAGTTCGACAAGGACCTGAAGATCCAGAAGGTGCTGGCCACCGATTACTCCGTCAGCGAGGACGGTCTGGTGTACACCTTCAAGCTGCGCGATGGCGTCAAGTTCCATGACGGCACCCCGTTCAACGCCGAAGCCGTCAAGATCAACTTCGACCGTCCGGCCAATCCGGAAAACCGCCTGTCGCGCTACATCCAGTTCAGCGTCATCGACAAGACCGAAGTGGTCGATCCGCTGACCGTCAAGATCACCCTGAAGAAGCCGTTCTCGGCCTTCATCAACGCGCTGGCACACCCGGCCGCCATGATGATCTCGCCGGCCGCGCTGGCCAAGTATGGCAAGGACATCGGCTTCCACCCGGTCGGTACCGGCCCGTTCGAATTCGTCGAATGGAAGCCCGCCGAATACCTGAAGGTCAAGAAGTTCGACGGTTACTGGAAGAAGGGCTATCCGAAGATCGACACCCTGACCTTCCGCACCGTCACCGACAACAACACCCGCGCCGCCGTGGTGCAGACGGGCGAGGCGCAGTTCGCCTTCCCGGTGCCGTTCGAGCAAGCCGCCGTGCTGGCCAAGAACGACAAGCTGGACGTGGTCGACCACAAGAACTCGATCATGGCCCGCTATCTGTCGATGAACACGCAGCAAAAGCCGTTCGACAACGTCAAGGTGCGTGAAGCCATCAACTACGCCATCAACAAGGAAGCCCTGGCCAAGGTCGCTTTCTCGGGCTACGCCACCGTCGTCGACGGCGTCGTGCCGCAAGGCGTGGATTTCGCCTACAAGACCGGCCCGTGGCCGTACGACCTGAAGAAGGCCAAGGCCCTGCTGGCTGAAGCCGGCTACCCCAATGGCTTCGAAAGCCAGCTCTGGTCCGCCTACAACGACGGCACCTCGGTGAAGGTGGTGCAGTTCCTGCAGCAGCAACTGGCGCAAGTCGGCATCAAGGTGTCGGTCGAGGTGCTGGAATCGGGCCAGCGTGTGCAGCGCGTGCAACAGGTGCAAAAGCCTGAAGACGCCAAGGTCCGCATGTACTACGCCGGCTGGTCGTCCTCGACCGGCGAGGCCGACTGGGGCCTGCGTCCGCTGCTGACCACCGCCGCTTTCCCGCCGGTGCTCAACAACGTGTCGTACTACTCGAACAAGTCGGTTGACGACGGCGTCCAGCAAGCCCTGGCCACCACCGATCGCGCCAAGAAGACCGAGATCTACAAGAACGTTCAGGAAACCATCTGGAAGGATGCCCCGTGGGCCTTCCTGGTGACCCAGAACAACGTGTACGTCAAGTCGAAGAAGCTGTCGGGCGTCTACGTGGAACCGGACACCTCGTTCTGGTTCGGCGACATCGATCTGAAGCAGTAAACCGGCGGTAACTCTCGGGGCCGCAGGGCCCTTGCAAGGCCACATACGGCGGGGACGCGGTGTCCCCGCCGATGTTGCAGGAATTTCAATGCTGACCTACATCGTCAAACGTCTTTTGGGCATGATCCCCACGCTGCTGCTTGTGGCCGTGGTCGTGTTCCTGTTTGTGCACATGCTTCCGGGCGACCCGGCGCGACTGGCCGCGGGCCCCGAGGCCGACCAGCAGACCGTCGAACTGGTGCGCAAGGAACTCGGGCTGGACCAGCCCCTGCCGCAGCAGTTCGTGCGCTATTTCAGCCACATGCTGCAAGGCGACCTGGGTACCTCGCTGCGTACCAAGCGTCCCGTCTCGACCGAAATCGCCGATCGTTTCATGCCCACGCTGTGGTTGACGGTCGCCAGTATGGCCTGGTCCGTCACCTTCGGCATGATCATCGGGATCGTGTCGGCGGTCTGGCGCAACCGTTGGCCCGATCGCCTCGGCATGACGCTGGCGGTGTCCGGCATCTCGTTCCCCGCGTTCGCGCTGGGCATGATGCTGATGCAGATCTTTTCCGTGAACCTGGGTTGGCTGCCGACCGTGGGCGCCTCCAGTTGGAAACACTACATTCTTCCGTCCATCACGCTGGGCGCCGCGGTGGCCGCGGTGATGGCGCGCTTCACCCGCGCTTCCTTCGTCGAAGTGGTGCAGGAAGACTTCGTGCGCACCGCCAGGGCCAAGGGTCTGAGCGAACGCCGCGTGGTCATCAAGCACGCGCTGCGCAACGCGCTGATTCCGGTCGTCACCATGATGGGCCTGCAGTTCGGCTTCCTCCTGGGCGGTTCGATCGTGGTCGAGACGGTCTTCAACTGGCCCGGCCTCGGCCGCCTGCTGGTCGATGCCGTGACCCAGCGCGACTACCCTGTGATCCAGGGCCTGGTGCTGCTGTTCTCGTTCGAATTCATCCTGATCAACCTGATTGTCGACGTGCTCTATGGCGTCATCAATCCCAGCATCCGTTACAAGTGAGGCGGCCATGAGCAATACGACACCCGCCGCAACCGTCGCCACCGCCGCCCCCAAGAACGACGTGCGCACGCCCGCCACCGAGTTCTGGCGCAAGTTCAAGAAGCAGAAGCTGGCCGTGGGCGCTGGCGTCTTCGTCCTGCTGCTGGTCGTGGTGGCGATCCTCGCCCCCTGGATCGTGCCGTTCGACGCGGAGAACTTCTTCGATTACGACGCCTTGAACGCCGGTCCGTCCTGGACCCACTGGCTGGGCGTGGACTCGCTGGGCCGCGACATCTTCAGCCGCATCATCATGGGCGCCCGCATCTCGCTGGCCGCCGGCTTCCTGTCGGTCGCCATGGGTGCCGTCGTCGGCACTTTCATGGGCCTGATGGCCGGCTACTACGAAGGCTGGTGGGAACGCATCACCATGCGCATCTCGGACGTGCTGCTGGCCTTTCCCGGCATGCTGCTGGCGATCGGCGTGGTCGCCATCCTGGGCTCGAGCATGGTCAACGTGATCGTGGCCGTTGCCGTGTTCAGCGTGCCGGCGTTCGCCCGCCTGGTGCGCGGCAATACGCTGTCGATCAAGCAGATGACCTACGTCGAGGCGGTCAAGAGCGTGGGCGCGTCCGACTGGACCATCATCATGCGCCACATCCTGCCCGGCACGATCTCGCCGATCGTGGTGTATGGCACGATGCGCATCGGCACCTCGATCATCACGGCGGCCAGCCTGTCGTTCCTGGGCATGGGCGCCTCGCCTCCCACGCCGGAGTGGGGCGCGATGCTGAACGAGGCGCGCGCCGACATGGTGATCGCCCCGCACGTGGCGATCTTCCCGGCGCTGGCGATCTTCCTGACCGTGCTGGCGTTCAACCTGCTGGGCGACGGCCTGCGCGACGCGCTCGATCCCAAGATCGATCGCAAGTAAGCGCCAAGCGGACGACAGCCGCGTCGCAGGCCGCCCTCGCGGGCCCGGCGGCTTCTCTGTCAACCATCTGATGTGGGCGATGG
>NZ_JCBANN010000084.1:0-19588 GCF_059761975.1 Achromobacter sp. 46006 | reverse complement strand
CAAAAGGCCCCATGGGGCCTTTTGTCATTGCGCTTGCGATGTTGTGCCGTGGCGGGCGGCGGCGTTTCAGGCCGGCGCGGTTGGCGGCGGCGTCTCGCGGCGCCGGTAGAACAGACGAGCGCCGGCATGGCATCCCAGCGTCACCAGGGCGCCGTAGATCAGCAGCGACACTACCGTTGTCGTGTACGACTCGCCGGCGCGCACTAGCTGGCTCCAGTTCATCTGCCAGATGACCAGTACGGCCAGGCCGACGCCGAGCACTTGCGCCAGCCAAAATGCGAACGTGCCGTGGGCGATGGCGCGTCCGGCTCCGGCCGTGTCGAGCGTCCGTGGCAGGCTTTTGAGGCAGGCCCAAGCCGCCAGGGCCAGGATCACGGCGGGCAGGATCCAGTAGCCAATGGCGTACTCCAGCAGTTGAGCCGAAAGTGCATAGGCCTTGAAGTAGCTTCCCAGCATCAGCCCGACATGCAATTGCCATAGCAGCAGCGTCAGCGCGGCGATCCACGCGGCGTGGCGCGGTCGATAGGGGGGCGCACCCGTCCGGGAGGCGGGAGTGACGCTCCAGGCCGCGATGCGGACCGCCAGCCAGCCGGCCAGGACCGTGATGAGGATGCCGCACAGCTTGAGCGGCAGCGCCATCACGAGCACACGGGCCGCGCCGTAGTACCCGAAGGTGTCGTGGTCGATGACGAATTTATAGAACGCGTTCTGCAACAGCGCCAGCCCGGCCGAAATCAATACGAACAACACCAGCGAGACCGCCAGCAGCGTGGCCGTCATCCGGCCCGGACGGTCGACCTGGTGCGCGTCATGTCGGCGCAGCCAGCGCTGCGTGGTGCACCAGGTGGTCAAGCCGAGCAGCAAGTAGACGGCGACCGCCTGCACCACCGTGGTCGCCACCATCTCCGGGCGGCCGTACATCGTGCGCATCTGGTCGGCCATCGGCGAGAACTGCACGAGGTAGACCTGGACCAATATGGTGCAGAGCAGTTGCAGGCAAACGGCGGCGATGGTCAGGCGCCAGGCCAGGGCGTTCGGGTTTGCTGGGGGGGTGTTCATCGGCGACGGGCTCCTCCGAGGGGCGATGCAAAATCGGGGACGACCATAGCACGAAGCCGTGAGGCAAGAGATTTCGTCGTGGCGGATGAGTGCAGCCAAATGTTACGCCTGGCTGCTAAGGGAAAACCCAGACAAGTTCCGCCTCCCGGCTATAATCCAAATTTCCCGCACGCGCCCGCTCGTCCCGGGCGCTTATTACGATGACCAAATACGTATTTGTCACCGGCGGAGTGGTGTCTTCCCTGGGCAAGGGCATCGCCGCTGCGTCGCTTGCCGCCATCCTCGAGTCGCGTGGTCTGCAGGTCACCATGCTCAAGCTCGATCCCTACATCAACGTCGATCCGGGCACCATGAGCCCGTTCCAGCACGGTGAGGTGTTCGTCACGGAAGACGGCGCCGAAACCGACCTGGACCTCGGCCACTACGAGCGTTTCGTCTCCGCCCGCATGCACAAGGTGAACAACTTCACCACCGGGCAGATCTACGAATCGGTGCTGCGCAAGGAACGCCGTGGCGACTACCTGGGCAAGACCGTCCAGGTCATTCCGCATATCACCAACGAGATCCAGGATTTCATCGCCCGAGGCGCTGACGCCGCCTGGAACGGCAACACCGACGTCGCCATCGTCGAAATCGGCGGCACCGTCGGCGACATCGAATCGCTGCCGTTCCTGGAAGCCGCGCGCCAGATGAGCCTGCGCATGGGCCGCAACAACGCCGCCTTCGTGCACCTGACGCTGGTGCCGTTCATCCCGTCGGCTGGCGAACTCAAGACCAAGCCGACCCAGCACTCGGTGCAGAAGCTACGCGAAATCGGCATCTACCCGAACGCGCTGCTGTGCCGCGCCGACCGTCCCATCCCGGACGACGAGCGCGCCAAGATCTCGATGTTCTCCAACGTGCCCCTGGACGCCGTCATCTCGGTGTGGGACGCCGACTCCATCTACAAGATTCCGGCCATGCTGCACAAGCAGGGCGTGGACAACATCGTCTGCGAGGCGCTGGGCCTGACCCCGCCGCCGGCCGACCTGTCCATGTGGGACAACCTGGTCTACGCGCTCGAACACCCCGAGCATCAGCTCACCATCGGCATGGTCGGCAAGTACGTCGACCTGACCGAATCGTACAAGTCGCTGACCGAAGCCCTGGTGCACGCCGGCATCCACACGCGCTCGAAGATCAATATCGAGTACATCGATTCCGAAGACATCGAAACCCGCGGCACCGACCAGCTCAAGCACCTGGACGCCATCCTGGTGCCGGGCGGCTTCGGCAAGCGCGGCACCGAAGGCAAGATCGCCGCGATCCGCTACGCCCGTGAAAACGGCGTGCCGTACCTGGGCATCTGCCTGGGCATGCAACTGGCCGTGATCGAATTCGCGCGCCACGTGGCCGGCCTGGGCGGCGCCAACAGTACCGAGTTCGACCCGTCGGCGCCGCATCCCGTGGTGGCCCTGATCACCGAATGGATGGACCGCGAAGGCAAGGTCGAAAAGCGCGACAACTCGTCCGACCTGGGCGGCACCATGCGCAAGGGCGCGCAGCGCGTGCCGGTCAAGGCCGGCACTCGCGCCCAGTCGATCTACGGCGACGAGGTCAACGAGCGCCATCGCCACCGCTACGAAGTCAACAACGTCTACGTGCCGCGCCTGGAAGAGGCCGGCATGGTGATCAGCGCGCGCACCCCGACCGAAAACCTGCCGGAAATCATGGAACTGCCCGACCACCCCTGGTTCGTTGGCGTCCAGTTCCACCCGGAGTTCACGTCCACCCCGCGTGACGGTCACCCGCTGTTCTCCAGCTACATCCGCGCCGCCATCGAGCAGAAGGCCCGCCGCGGCCAGGGGGCGTAATGGAAACCGGCGGCACCGAGCCGCGCATCCGCGCCGCCCGGGCCGCCGGCCTTGTTCCCGCTTCCGCTCCTGGCGGACAATGCGCCGTGGCCCAGGGCCGCGGCGCTGCTTTCGGATACAACCACTTAGCATCGGACAGGCACGGCCCGACCGTGTTGCGCGACACTGCCCGTGTCCTGCGGTCCGGCGCCGCGACCCCATCAACGCAACTGCCCTGAAGGAACCCCATGAGTGCCTATCTCATCGCCGACGTCACAGTGACCAAGCCTGCGCAGTACGAGGATTACAAGCGTCTGTCCACGCTCGCCATGCGCGCGTACGATGCCAAGATCCTGGTGCGCGGCGGCGAATCCCGGCACCTCGAGGGGCGTGAGCCTGGCCGCACCGTCGTCATGGAGTTTCCGTCCATGGCCGCGGCCCAGGCCTTCTACGACTCCTGGCAGTATCGGCGCGCCCGCAATGCCCGCGAAGGCGCGGCCGTCATGAATATGTTTATCGTTCAGGGAATGTAAAGTCATGAGTGCAATTGTCGATATCATCGGCCGCGAGATCCTGGATTCGCGCGGCAACCCGACCGTCGAATGTGACGTGTTGCTGGAATCCGGCGCCATGGGCCGCGCGGCCGTGCCGTCGGGCGCGTCCACCGGCGCGCGCGAAGCCATCGAGCTGCGCGACGGTGACAAGGGCCGCTACCTCGGCAAGGGCGTGCTGCGCGCCGTCGAGAATCTCAATACCGAAATCTCGGAAGCCCTGATGGGCCTGGATGCCCAGGAGCAGACCTTCGTCGATCGCACCCTGATCGAGCTGGACGGCACCGAGTCCAAGGAACGCCTGGGCGCCAATGCCATCCTGGCCGCCTCGATGGCCGTGGCTCGCGCCGCCGCCGACGAATCCGGCCTGTCGCTGTACCGCTACTTCGGCGGCAGCGGCCCCATGAGCATGCCGGTGCCGATGATGAACGTCATCAACGGCGGCGCCCACGCCAACAACACCCTCGACCTGCAGGAACTGATGATCCTGCCGGTGGGCGCGGGCAGCTTCCGCGAAGCCCTGCGCTGGGGCGCCGAAGTCTTCCACATGCTCAAGAAGCTGATCCACGGCCAGGGCATGTCCACGGCGGTGGGCGACGAGGGCGGTTTCGCCCCCAACGTGGCCAGCCACGAAGCCGCCATCCAGTTGATCCTGAAGGCCATCACCGAAGCCGGCTACGAGCCGGGCACGCAGATCGCCCTGGGCCTGGACTGCGCCAGCTCCGAGTTCTACCGCGACGGCAAGTACACGCTGGCCGGCGAAGGCGGCATCTCGCTGTCCTCGCAGGAATTCACCAACCTGCTGGCGACATGGTGCGACAAGTACCCGATCATCTCGATCGAGGACGGCATGGCCGAAAACGACTGGGAAGGCTGGAAGCTGCTGACCGACCAGCTCGGCAAGAAGGTGCAACTGGTGGGCGACGACCTGTTCGTCACCAACACCAAGATCCTGCGCGAAGGCATCCAGAAGGGCGTGGCCAACTCGATCCTCATCAAGATCAACCAGATCGGCACCCTGACCGAAACCTTCGCCGCCATCGAAATGGCCAAGCGCGCCGGCTACACCGCCGTCGTCTCGCACCGTTCGGGCGAAACCGAGGATTCGACCATCGCCGATATCGCCGTGGCCACCAACGCCATGCAGATCAAGACCGGCTCGCTGTCGCGTTCGGACCGCATGGCCAAGTACAACCAGCTGCTGCGCATCGAGGAAGAACTGGCCGAAGTCGCGTCGTACCCCGGCCTGGAAGCCTTCTACAACTTGCGTTAATGTAATCGGGCCGCGGCGGGCGCCGCGGCCTTGTTTAGCGCCACGACTGCTGAGGGTTCCCGCGTATGCGCCTGTTGTTCCTGGTGCTGTTCGTGCTGGTAGGGCTGATCCAGTACCCGCTCTGGCTGGGTAAGGGCGGCTGGTTCAAGGTCTGGGACCTGCAACGCCAAGTGGCTGAGCAGCGCGAGACCAACGAGGGCCTGCGCGCGCGCAATGCCGCGCTGGAAGCCGAGGTGCGCGATCTGGACAACGGCACCGGCGCCATCGAGGAACGCGCCCGCGGCGAGCTGGGCATGATGCGCGAAGGCGAGGTCTTCGTGCATATCCTGCCCCAGAACACCCAACCGCCGGCCGGCGGCGCCGCGTTGGCCACCGATGCCGCCACGTCCGCGCGCGCCAATGCTTCCCATCCCGCCCGGCCCCCCAATGCGAGCCCGTCCGGCGGCACCCGTCACTGATTCCACGCCATGCGCCCGCTCAAGGGCAGCGCAGGCGCCGGCAAGCTCCCAGTACCATCCCGGCCGGATACGGCCCCCTGGCTCGCCAGTCCGTCGGACCCGAGTGCAGTTCCATCTCTATTTCCAGCCCGATCGGCGCCAGTCCGCGCGCCCGCGCCCGGCCGGCGTAGTGGCCGCCATCGTCGCTGGCCAGCAGCGCCAGCAGCGCCCGTACCGGTGCCAGCAGGGGCCGATACAGGTAGGTCAGCCGCAGCCGGAGTCTGCCGGCCCGATCCTGGGCGGGATCGCGCGGCTGGCGTGGAACGGCTGCTGTCGGCTCGGGCAGGAGGATTTCGATGCGCCAGGGCGTGGTGCCCATCAGGGCAGCGCCGCGTTCGAACGCCCGGGCCTGCCGCAAGCGGGCGCCCGTCTCGCCACCCGGGCCGGCATGGAGCGGCAACAGCGCCCGCAGGAAGGCCGTGCGCATGCGGATGGGGTCGGCCCGCTCCGTGCTCGCGGCGCGGGCAGCCTGCAGTAGCGCCAAGTGGGCGACTTGGCGGGTGAGTTGCCAGCGGGCGCCCTCGAATGCCAGCAGTGCCAGCAGCAGGACCATGCCTGCGGCCACGGTGAATTCGACGGCGGCGCTGCCCGATTGCCGCGGGCGGGGCGGTGAGGGGACACGAAAAAAAGCGGTCATGGCCGGCCAGTGTGGCGCGGGCATGACCGCCTGTCGATTGGTACAAGCCGAGGTCAGGCCCCGGCCCGGGCTCAATGCACGGTAGGCGGCGTATCGTCGCTGGCGGGCGGGTTGCCGGAGAACAGCGCGGCGCAATCGACCGCGTCGAAGGCGTAGGGCTTGCCGCAGAAATCGCACGACACATCGACCTGCCCGCGTTCGGCGAGGATGTCCTTGACTTCGGGTTCTCCCAGCGAGCGCAGCATGTTGGCGACGCGTTCGCGGGTGCAGGGGCAGTGCCAGCGCACCGTTTCGGGATCGAAGGCCACCAGGGTTTCTTCCCAGAACAGGCGGTGGATCAAGGTGTCGATATCGGTCGCCAGCAATTCGTCGCGCTTGAGCGTGGCGGCCAGCGCCGAGGCGCGGTCCCAGGTCTCGCTGGCGGCCTGCTCGCTCAGCACCGGTGAATCCGAACCGCCATGGTAGGGCAGGCGCTGGATCAGCATGCCGGCGGCATGGTCGGCGTCGGCGGCCAGCCACAGGCGGGTGTCGAGCTGTTCGGAGGCTTTCATGTAGTGCTGCAGCGCCTCGGCGACGGTATCGCCTTCCAGCGGCACGATGCCCTGATAGGCCTGTTGGCCCGGCATCTTGGCCTGGGGGTCCAGCACCACGATGAAGCGGCCGTTGCCGCCGGGGTTGAGCAGGCTTTGCATGTCGCCCTCGGCCGGCACCACATGGCCTTCGCGTATCTTGACGGTGGCGCGCAGGCTGAGGTCGGAACGGCATTCCACCACCAGCAGGGCGATCGGGCCGTCGCCCTGGATCTGCAGCACCAGCGAACCGTCGAACTTGATGTTGGCGGCCAGCAGGGTGGAGGCCGCCACCAGTTCGCCCAGCAGATGGGTGATGGCGGGCGGGTAGTCGTGGTTGGCCTGGACGGCCTTCCAGGTGTCCGCAAGGCGCACCGCTTGGACGCGGACGCTGCGGTCTTCGAGGAGGTATTTCTTGAGCTGATCGGTCATGAGGGGAATGTTAGCCGATCGGGCGGCCGATTCCCCCTGCCGGCGACAGGGGTGTCGGGGCGTTCCTGGCGACGGCCTCAGGCCAGCCGTTTCAGGGCCGTCTTGTAGTGTTGGCCGCGCGCCACGTAATGGGCGGTGTTCTTGTGCAGATTGGCGATTTCCTCGGCCGACAGCTCGCGCACGATTTTGCCTATGCCGATGACCAGGGAATTGTCCGGAATCACCCGGCCCTCAGGGACGATGGCGCCGGCGCCGATCAGGCAGTTGCGGCCGATCACGGCATTGTTCAGCACGATCGCCTGCATGCCCACCAGCGCGCCTTCGTGGATGGTGCAGCCGTGCAGCATGGCCTGGTGGCCCACGGTCACGTTCGGATCGATGCGCATGGGACAGCCGCTGTCCACGTGCAGCACGCTGCCTTCCTGGATATTGGTGCCCTGGCGGATCAGGATGGCATCGTTGTCGCCACGGATCGAGACGTGCGACCAGATGCTGACGCCGGCCTCCAGGGTGACGTTGCCGATGATGTCGGCGCTGTCGGCCACGTAGGCGGCGGGATCGATGCGGGGGATGAGGTCGTCGAGCTGGTAAATGGGCATGCCCTGTCTCCGGATACGGCGGCGGGCCGTTACCGGACCCGCCCGCGTCATTGTGGCCTGGCCGTTCGCGCGCGTTCTTCTTCGCGCAGGCGCAGGATGCGACGCTGGATTTTACCGGTGGTGGTCATGGGCAATTCTTCGACGAACTCGATTTCCTTGGGGTACTCGTAGGGCGCCAGGCGCTCGCGCACGTGTTCCTGCAGGTTCTCGATGATGTCGTTGCGGTCGCGCTGGGCGAATTCCGGCGTCAGTACCACATAGGCCTTGACCACCGCGCCGCGCTCGGCGTCCGGCTTGGGTACCACGGCGGCATTGGCCACGGCCGGATGGCCGATCAGGCAACTCTCGATTTCGCCCGGCCCGATGCGATAGCCGGACGACTTGAACACG
Source organism: Achromobacter sp. 46006 (assembly GCF_059761975.1). Classification (NCBI taxonomy): domain Bacteria; kingdom Pseudomonadati; phylum Pseudomonadota; class Betaproteobacteria; order Burkholderiales; family Alcaligenaceae; genus Achromobacter; species Achromobacter sp. 46006. The sequence goes on along the minus strand of NZ_JCBANN010000084.1, from coordinate 11,749 downwards.
TCGTCGGCGCGGCCCGCGTACCAGAGGTAGCCATCGGCATCGATCCGGGCCAGGTCGCCCGTCAGGCACCAGTCGCCCTTGAACTTGGCCTGGGTTGCGGCCTCGTTGCGCCAGTAGCCCAGGAACATCACCGGATCGGGATACCCGTGGATGTCGTAGCGATTGACGGCGATCTCGCCAGTTTCCCCTGGTTTCACCGGTTGCCCGGCATCGTCCAGCACCGCGACCTGGTGGCCGGGGTAGGGCCGTCCCATGCTGCCCGCCCGGGCCGGCCAGCGCTTCTGGCTGTTGCCGACCACGTAGTTCATCTCGGTCTGGCCGAACATCTCGTTGGGCGTCACGCCCAGAGCCGATTGGCACCATCCGAACACGGTATCGCCGACGCTTTCGCCCGCGCTCATGATCGAGCGCAGCGCCAACTGATAGCGGCTGCGCGGCTCCGGCACCTCCTTCATCATCATCTTCAGCGCGGTCGGAAAGAGGAAGGTATTGGTGACCTGGTAGCGCTCCATCAGCTCAAACGCGCGTTCGACCGAGAACCGGCCGCGGGTACCGACGATCGGATGGCCGAAATACAGCGTGGGCAGGAGCGCGTCCATCATGCCGCCGGTCCAGGCCCAGTCCGCGGGCGACCAGAACACGTCGGCTGGCCGCGGGAACCAGTCCTGCGAGGCGACGAAGCCCGGCAGGTTGCCGATCAGTGCGCTGTGCGGCAGCAGGGCGCCCTTGGGCGCGCCGGTGGTGCCCGAGGTATAGAGCAGGATGGCAGGGTCCGCCGAGCGTGTCGGCACCGGCTTGAACTCGCTCGGCTGGCGCGCCAGCAGGCTGCGCCACGGCAGCACACGCTCGTCGGCGAAGCCGATGCCAATGATTTGTTGCAGGTTGGGGCAGTGGTCGCTGACGGCCAGCAGGTTGGCGCTGGAGGCGTGGTCGACGATGGCGACGCGGGTTTCCGAATCGCACAGGCGGCTTTCCAGGGCTTCGGGGCCGAACAGGGCCGACAGCGGCAGCACCACCGCGCCCACGCTGTAGATCGCCATGTGCGCGACCACGGTCTCCGGGCGTTGTCCCAAAACCACACCGACCCGGTCGCCGCGGCCCACGCCCATCTTCACCAGGCCATTGGCCAGTTGATTGGCGGCCTCGGCCAGCCGGGCATAGGTCCAGACCTCGCGGTTGCCGGCTTCATCTTCGTAGTAGATGGCGATGCGCCGCGCATCCGGACTACTGGATGCCCAGCGGTGGCAGCACGCTTCCGCGATGTTGAACTGGGTGGGAACCAGCCAGCGGAATGTTTGGTAGAGCACCTGATATTGGTCGTTCATGGCCCTATGTTGTGAGCATGTTGCAGCGTGAACGGGTCAGTTTTTGCCCGTTGCCCCAATTGCAAGCATGACCTAGAGGGCCGTGAACTGCAATATCCCCGTTGCGTAACGGGGACGTATAAGGGTTATCACGGGTGTTTGCCCTGGCGGCGCAGCGCCGACGGCAGCGCCGGCAGGGACAGCGAGCGCGGTTTGCGCTGCGCCGGGTCGGCCTGGCGTTCGGCCTGGATCGCGGCCCAATCCAGCAACTGCAACTGCCCGTCATGGGTTTCGGCCAGGGCAGACAGGCTTTCCACCCAGTCGCCGTCGTTGCAGTACAGGGTGCCGCCCACGTCGCGCAGCTCGGCCTTGTGGATGTGGCCGCACACCACCCCGTCCAGTCCGCGGCGACGGGCCTCGCCGGCCAGCGCTTCCTCGAAGTCGGTGATGAACGATACCGCGTTCTTGACCTTGTGCTTGAGGTACTGCGACAGCGACCAGTAATGCAACCCCAAGCGATGGCGCAGGCGGTTGAAATGGTGGTTGAGCCACAGCGCCAGCTGGTAGAGGCCGTCTCCCAGGTGCGCCAGCCAGCGGCTGTGCTGGATCACACCGTCGAACTGGTCGCCGTGCAGCACGAGCAGGCGCATGCCCTTGGCGGTCACGTGCACGTCTTCGTCCAGGATCTCGATGTCTCCGAAAGCGTAGCCGGCGAATTCGCGCGCGAATTCGTCATGGTTGCCCGGAATGAACACCACCCGGGTGCCGTTGCGGGCCTTGCGCAGGATGCGCTGGATCACGTCATTGTGGGCCCGCGGCCAGTGCCAGTGCTTGCGCAACTGCCAGCCGTCAACGATGTCGCCAACCAGGTACAGGGTGTCGGAATCGTTGTGTTCGAGGAAATCCAGCAGGAATTCCGCCTTGCACCCGGCGGTGCCCAGGTGAATGTCGGAAATCCAGAGAGCGCGCCAGTGCGTGGGGCGGATTTCTTTCACGGTGCTATCCATGTGGGCTGTCGTCATGCCTGGGAATGAAACCATCCCGCCATGACCGTGACATGAAAAATCCGTGACGCTGTTGTGACGGCGGCCCCCGGCCGGGCCCCGACCGCCGTCAGGCAAATGATTTCAGGCGCGCAGATGCCCCAGCATGTCGTGCACGTCGTGGGCCATGATGGCCAGCACGCAGACCAGGCCCAGGTAGGCGCAGGTATAGGTCAGCTTGCTTTCCAGCGTGGTGCCGTAATAGGCCTGGTTCTCGGGCAGCGAGGGGTCGTACTTGAAAGCCCGTATGACATTGGGAAAGGCCAGCACGGCCACCAGGATCAGGATCGGGCTGGGACGCCAGAAGAACAGCGCCACCAGCACCGGCACGCCCACCAGCCAGATGCGCGGCGACAGCACCGCGGTGATGCGGCCGCCGTCGAATGGCGACAGCGGGATCAGGTTGAACAGATTGATGAAAAAGCCCGCGTAGGACAGCGCCAGCAGCAGGTCGCTGCCGCTGCTGCGCGCCGCGAAGTAGCAGGCCAGCGACGCCACCGTGCCAGCCAGCGGGCCGCCCAGGCCCACGTAGGCCTCGGTGTCGGCGTCGTGCGGCATGTCCTTGAGCTGGATCCAGGCGCCGACGAACGGGATGAAGACCGGCGCGCCCACGTCCAGGCCGCGCTGGCGCGCGGCCACGTAGTGGCCCAGTTCGTGCACCAGCAGCAACAGCACGAAGCCGGCTGCGTAGCGCCAGCCGAAGACGAAGGCGTAGACCGCCACCGACAGCAGCATGGTGCCGCCGGTGGCGAACAGCTTGCCGAACTTCAGGTATTTCAGCCCTGAGAACAGCAGTAGCAGCAGCTTCATCGCTCAGGGCTGTTGCTGTTCGGCCTTCTTGCCGCGGAAACGCTTCCACAGCCCGCCACCCAGCGCCGCGGCGGCCAGGATGCCGACCTTGGCGAACTTGGCCAGGAACGCGGCGATCACGGCGAACAGGCCCAGCTTCTTGGCGGCGACGCCCGCGACCAGCGCGGCCAGGCCGTATTCGGCGACCTTGTCGGTGGACGAGTTGAAGTCGGCGTAGCGCTTGCCCTCGACGTACTTCAAGTTGTCCAGCAGGGTCAGCACCGCGGTCTTGTCCTTCGGCACCAGGTTCTTCTGCGTGATCAGGTCCAGCGTGATGTAGCCGTCGCGGCCCAGCGCGTAGGTGTTGTAGTTGACCGTGGGGTTGTCGTTGGCCGCTTCGCCCTTGTGCTTGACGGCGACCGACCAGACCAGGCGCTGGGTGTTGCTGTCGTACTTGGGCGCCTCGACCCAGCCATCCATCACCAGTTCGGGGAAGCCGCGCTTCTTGCGCTCGACGTTGGATTCCTCGGTGCCTTCGCGCAGGCTGTCCAGCAGCTCGCTGACGTTCCAGTTCTTGGCGTCGTCGTCCTTGATGTAGCCGGCCTTGTCGAAGTTGACGGTGATGACCCAGTCGTCATCGTCGCTCTTGGGCATGACCACGCCCAGCAGCGAAGGGTCCTTGCCGTTGCCATAGGCGGCCATCAGGCGGTCGGCCTGGATGCGCGGCACGAAGAACATCGATTCGGGCAGGTGCACCACGGCCTGGTCGCCCAGCTTGACGTCGGTCGGGCCTTCCTGGGCGGCCGCGTAGGCGGCCTTCATGGCGGCCTCGATTTCCTGCTGCGCGGCGGCATTTTGCGCGGAGGCGCCGAAAGGCAGGAACAACAGGGCGCTGGCGGCGGCCAGCGAGAGGCGGGAAAGGAAAGCGCGCATGATGATTCCAGGGCGTCTGTGAAAAGGGGCCCCATTGTCTTTGCGCGCGACTTTCAACTTTCTGAAAGCCGGCACCGAATTCGCCGCACGATTTTGCCAGTTGTAAGCAGGTATGTTCAGTGCGTGTTCAGGCTCGTGCCGGCGCGAATCTCAGTCAGCGCGGCTTTTTACGCTGCGGCGCGTTGCGCAGTCGGGTACCGAGAAGCCGATCATGCAGGAACTGGCCGTCCGGATCGAACCAGGACCAGATGAAGATCGTGAACGGCGCGGCCACGATGAACATGTCCATCGACGGCCACCCAGTGGCGCTGGCGGCGGCCCAGACCACGGCGGCGCCCGCCAGCACCAGGGGCCAGGCTAGCACGTAGCGCAGGATCAGGCGGGCGGTGGAGGGCGGATTGCCGTCGCGGTCGACCAGGCGGATGTTCCAGGTCTTCATCGGCAGCGTCTGGCCGCGGCGGCGCCAGCACAGCACGAAATAGATGCCGATGGCCAGGAACAGCCAGGCCTGGCGCAGCGGTCGCAGTTCCAGTGCGTTGCGGCTCTGGGTCAGCGTGTCCATCAGATAGCCCGCCAGGAACACCACGCCAAACAGCAGCACGGCTTCGTACATCATGCAGGCGAACCGGCGCAGCCGGTTGGGAGTCTGGTCGAGGGAGGCGTCGGTCATGGGCCGGTATTATCCGACAAAGCGACCACCGGGTGGGTTGACGTTCTGCCGACGCCGGCCATAAAAAAAACCCGCCGGTAAGGGCGGGTCTATAAAAGGGGCTATGCAGCCCCCAAGGGGAAATCGTTCGGGCCCTTTGGCCCGGGGTCCTGCTCAGGCGGCGGAGTGCGCGTTCTTGGCGCTCGTCTTGCCAGCCAGGGCACGGATGCCGTGGGCCAGCTTACGCAGGCCCGAGGCCAACGCACGCATCGGGTGCGGGCGGAACTGTTCTTCAATGGCCTGGAGCATCAGTTGACGCTCGAGTTCATCGGTCAGGCGGATGGTGTTGTTCGGGTTGATCACAATAGCCTCCACGGGCTTGCACTGTTGTTTAGCTACTAGGGATAACCCGAATTATAGGGTTAACCCTGAAGCTGTGCAAGCGCTTGGTGCATATCGGCAACACCTTGGTGCTGATGATGCCCCAAATCGGCGCTGCGGGGGCACCATCAGCAAGATATGGGCGTGATGTTGCGGCGCTTTTACAACGCGTGGTCAGATGAAGACGCAAGCTCCCCGCCGGCACCGACTGGCGGGGGAGCGAGGGAGGTGCGTCAGGCGTCGCGGTAGCCGGCGGCGACCAACTCGAAGCCGAACAGGCGGCAGTCGAGGGCGCCGTTGTGCAGCGGCACGCGGCGCTTGGGCTTGAGACGCATCTGGTTGGGCAGGGTCAGGTCGCTGGTGATGATGTGCAATTGCCAACCGGCGAAATTGCGTTTCAGGCAGGCCGCCCAGTCGCGCCACAGGTCGGCATCCTGTTCGGTCGCCATGCGTTCGCCGTAGGGTGGGTTGGTGACGATCCAGCCATGGTCGGCCGGCGCCCGCACTTCACGGGCGTCGCCGACCTCGAAACGGATGGTGTCCGCGGTGAGCCAGGCGCGCTCGGCATTGTTGCGGGCGAATTCGATCGCTTGTGGATCCAGGTCGTAGCCCACCAGCGGCGCGTCCAGTTGCGGCAGGATGCGCGAACGCGCGTCGTCCTTCAGGTCGCGCCAGCGGTAGGCATCGTGGCCACGCAGGCGCTCGAAGCCGAACGGGCGCGAAATGCCGGGCGGCACGCCCAGCGCGATCCAGGCGGCCTCGATCAGGATGGTGCCGGAGCCGCAGAACGGATCCAGCAGCGGGGCGGCCGGGTCCCAGCCCGCCAGCGCCAGCATGCCGGCGGCCAGGTTCTCGCGCAGCGGCGCGTCGCCTTTGTCCAGGCGCCAGCCGCGTTTGAACAGCGATTCGCCCGAGGTGTCCAGGTACAGGGTGGCGGTGTGGCCGGTCAGGAACAGGTGCACACGCGCATCGGGGCGGACGGTGTCGATGCTGGGGCGCTCGCCTTCCAGTTCGCGCAGGCGGTCGCAGATGCCATCCTTGGCGCGCAGGTTGCAGTACTGCAGGCTCTGCACCGGGCTCTTGATCGCCGAGGTATCGACGCGCAGGGTCTGTTCGGCGCCGAACCAGCGTTCCCAGGGCGTGTCGCGGGCCAGATCGAGGATGTCGTCTTCGTGCGAGATTTCGGCATGGGCGACCTGCACCAGGATGCGGGTCGCCAGGCGCGAATACAGGTTGGCGCGCTGCACGCCGGCCCAATCGGCCGTGAAGGAGCAGCCGGCGCGGCCTGCCTCGGCGTCGTCATAGCCCAGGGCCTGCATTTCGGCGGTCAGGGCTTCTTCCAGGCCCTGCGGGCAGGGGGCGAAGACCTTGAAGCGTTCGGCCTGGCGGGGTTCGCGCGGGCGGCGCTCGCGGATCTCGACGGTGGGCGCGTGGCCGCGCGGCGCGTCGGCATCGCGGGCCGCGCCGGCGGGGATCGGCGCATCGTCGTCGTAATCGGGTTCCGGCGCGAATTCGGGCGCGGGGCCGTCGTCCTCGAACGGATCGTAGAAGCGGCCGGCGGGCGTGGCCGGGGCGATGTACTGGTCGTCCAGGCGCGGGGCGCGCTGCGGCGCGCGGCCCGATCGCGGCGCCGGCGCGGCATCGCGGCGCGGGCGGTCGTCGCGCGCGTCATCGCCACGGCGGGGGCGGTCGCTGCGCGGGCTGTCATTGCGGGGACCGTCGCCACGGCGCGGATTGTCGCCGCGGGGCCCATCGCCACGGCGCGGGCCATCGCCGCGTTCACGGTCGTCCGGTCGGCGCGCGGCGCGGGCGGCGGCCTGGCGCTGCTGGTAGCCCTCGGGGTCCTTCTGGCGCTCGATGTTGTCCTTGGCACGCTCGTTCTGAGCGACCAGGCGGGCGCGGGCGCCGCTGCGCACGCGCTTGGGAGCGGCTTCGGCATGCGCGTCGCGCGCGGTTTTCTTGATCGTCAGCGTCTTGCGCGGGCGGTCCTGGTCATCAGCGGACATACGAATCCTGGCGAATGTGCAGAGGTAGGGGAGGAATCAGAAGGGTTTGACGACGACCAGCGCCACCACCACCAAGAGCAGCAAGACGGGAACTTCGTTGAACCAGCGATAGAACTTGTGCGAACGGGTGTTCTTGCCCAGTTCGAATTTACGCAGCATGACGCCACAGGCGTGATGGTAGCCGATGACGAGCAGGACGAAAAACAGCTTGGCGTGCATCCAGCCGTTGCCGGGGCCGACACCGATGCCGTAACCCAGGTACAGCCACATGCCCAGCGCCACGGCGATGATGGCCAGGATGGTGGTGAAGCGGTAGAGGCGGCGCGCCATGCCGAGCAGGGTGACCTGCACGGCCGAATCCGACTGCTGGGCCAGGTTCACGAAGATGCGGGGCAGGTAGAACAGGCCGGCGAACCAGGAGGCGATGAAGACGATGTGGAAGGTTTTTACCCAGAGCATGGACATGGTGGGGGCGGTCTTTGTTTTCTTGGGGAAGGGGGATTGTAATTGCAGGGGGGGCGGGCGGTTCTTCGTAGGTCGCCCGTCGCGGCGGCGGTTTGGGGGGGCGGGCGCCCACGATTGCGGTCCGGAGCGTTCGCTCCGGACTGCCCCTGCCTCAACCTCGTGGCCGCCGTTCGGCGGCTGCCTTCGGTTTCCGTCGGGCGGGTGTTCGCTGCGCGGTGGCGGGGAGGTGCTTGCTTGTCGCCTCAGATCACATACAGGTCGACGTACTCGTGCACCGGCATCGCTTCCAGCTTGTTCTGGTCCAGCGAGGCTTCCAGGATGCGGGCCTGTTGGCGGGCGGGGAAGATGCGGGCGAGGTTGGTGCGGAACTTGGCTTCGAGCAGGGGGATGCCGTCGGCGCGGCGGCGCTTGTGGCCGATGGGGTATTCGCAGACGACCTCGTCGAGCTGGGTGCCGTCGGTGAACCGGACGGTGAGGGCGTTGGCGATGGAGCGCTTGTCGGGGTCGTGGTAGTCGCGGGTGTAGGCCGGGTCCTCGACGCAGGTGATCTTGTCGCGCAGGGCGTCGATGCGCGGGTCGGCGGCGACGGCGTCCTCGTAGTCGGCGGCGGTCAGGCGGCCGAACAGGAGCGGCACGGCGACCATGTACTGGATGCAATGGTCGCGGTCGGCGGGGTTGTTCAGCGGGCCCTTCTTGTCGATGATGCGGATGCACGCTTCGTGGGTGCGGATGGTGATGCTGGCGATGTCGTCGGTGGATTTGCCGAGCGCCTTGAGGCGGTCATGGATCTGCATGGCGCACTCGACCGCGGTCTGCGAGTGGAACTCGGCCGGGAACGAGATCTTGAACAGCACGTTTTCCATGACGTAGCTGCCATAGGGGCGCTGGAACCTGAACGGCTGGCCCTTGAACAGCACGTCGTAGAAGCCCCAGGTCTTGGCGGACAGCACCGAGGGGTAGCCCATCTCGCCAGTGCGCGCGATCAGCGCCAGGCGTACGGCGCGGCTGGTGGCGTCGCCGGCGGCCCAGCTCTTGCGGCTGCCGGTGTTGGGGGCGTGGCGATAGGTGCGCAGGCTCTGGCCATCGACCCAGGCCAGCGAGACGGCGTTGATGACTTCGTCGCGGGTCAGGCCCAGCATCTGCGCCACCACGGCGGTGGACGCCACCTTGACCAGCACCACGTGGTCCAGGCCGACCTTGTTGAAGGAATTCTCGAGCGCGATGCAGCCCTGGATCTCGTGCGCCTTGATCATGCCGGTCAGCACGGCGCGCATGGTCAGTGGCGGCTTGCCGGCGGCGACGGCGGTGCGCGAGAGCCAGTCGGCGGTGGCGAGGATGCCGCCCAGGTTGTCGGACGGGTGGCCCCATTCGGCGGCCAGCCAGGTGTCGTTGAAATCGAGCCAGCGGATCATCGCGCCGATATTGAACGCGGCCTGCACGGGGTCCAACTGGAACTGGGTGCCGGGCACCTTGGCGCCGTGCGGGACGACGGTGCCGGGGACGAGCGGGCCCAGCAGCTTGCGGCACGCCGGATATTCCAGCGCTTCCAGGCCGCAGCCCAGGGTGTCGATCAGGCAGTTGCGGGCGGTCTCGTAGGCCAGGCCGCTATGGATTTCATAGTTCAGTACGTAGTCGGCGATATCGACCAGGACCTGGTCGGGCTCGGGACGGACGTTGGAGATCGGGGCAGACATTTGGTACCTCTCCTGAGTGGATACAGGCGGCACTGGGCCCGCGCGGCGCGGAGTGTGGCATCGGCGGGCCCATGTCGTCGTCTTACTTGCGCTTGTCGAGCGGCACGAACTTCTGGTCTTCCGGACCGACGTAGTTGGCGGTCGGGCGGATGATCTTGTTGTCCACGCGCTGCTCGATGATGTGGGCCGACCAGCCCGCGGTGCGCGCGATCACGAACAGCGGGGTGAACATGGCGGTGGGCACGCCCATCATGTGGTAGCTGACGGCCGAGAACCAGTCCAGGTTGGGGAACATCTTCTTGATGTCCCACATGACCGTCTCAAGGCGTTCGGCGATGTCGAACATCTTGGTGCTGCCGGCCTTCTTGGACAGCTTCTTGGCCACTTCCTTGATGACCTTGTTGCGCGGGTCGGACACGGTGTAGACCGGGTGGCCGAAGCCGATGATGACTTCCTTGGCCTCGACGCGGCGGCGGATGTCGGCTTCGGCTTCGTCCGGCGTCTCGTAGCGCTTCTGCACGTCGAAGGCGACCTCGTTGGCGCCGCCGTGCTTGGGGCCGCGCAGCGCGCCGATGGCGCCGGTGATGGCCGAGTACATGTCCGAGCCGGTGCCGGCGATGACGCGGGCCGTGAAGGTCGAGGCGTTGAACTCGTGCTCGGCGTACAGGTTCAGCGAAATGTGCATCGCCTTGACCCACTCATCGCTGGGCTTTTCGCCGTGCAGCAGGTGCAGGAAGTGGCCGCCGATGCTGTCATCGTCCGTCTGCACGTCGATCACGCGGCCATTGTGGCTGTAGTGGTACCAGTACAGCAGGGCCGAGCCCAGGTTTGCCATCAGGCGGTCGGCGATGTCGCGCGCGCCGGGCAGGTTATGGTCGTCCTTCTCGGGCAGCACGCAGCCGAGCACCGAGACGGCCGTGCGCATCACGTCCATCGGGTGGCTGGCGGCGGGCAGCGCCTCGAGCGCGTCCTGCAGTTGTACCGGCAGGCCGCGCAATGCGCGCAGTTTTTCCTTGTAGGCCTTCAGTTCGGCCTTGTTGGGCAGCTTGCCATGCACCAGCAGGTGGGCGATTTCCTCGAACTCGCTGGTGTGGGCGATGTCCAGGATGTCGTAGCCCCGGTAGTGCAGGTCGTTGCCGCTGCGGCCGACCGTGCACAGCGCGGTGTTGCCGGCAACCACGCCGGACAGCGCGACCGATTTCTTGGGCTTGAAGCCGGCCTTTTCTTCCGGCTTGGCGGCCGCGGTGGTATCCGTTTTGGCAGCTTGCTTCTTGGGAGCCGTGCTCATGTCTCTACTCCTTTCCTTTCGCGGTGGTCGATGCAATGGGGGTAGCGGGGCGCCGCGGCGAGCCCGCGGCGCCGGATACGGTGGCGCGAATCAGCCCTTGCCCTTCTGGAACAGGGCGTCCAGGCGCGATTCGTATTCGTGATAGCCGATGCGGTCATACAGTTCCTCGCGCGTCTGCATCAGGTCGACCACGTTCTTCTGGTGGCCATCGCGGCGGATCGCGGTGTAGACGGCCTCGGCGGCCTTGTTCATGGCGCGGAAGGCCGACAGCGGGTAGAGCACCATGCCCACGCCCACGCTCTTGAGCTCTTCCACCGAGAACAGCGGCGTCTTGCCGAATTCGGTGATGTTGGCCAGCACCGGCACCTTGACGGCCTTGACGAAGCGGTCGTAGGTGGGCAGGTCGTAGGCGGCTTCGGCGAAGATGGCGTCGGCGCCGGCTTCGACGCAGGCCAGGGCGCGCTCGATGGCGGCGTCCACGCCGTGCGAGGCGATGGCGTCGGTGCGCGCGATCAGGTAGAAGTCGCTGTCGGTGCGGGCGTCGGCCGCGGCCTTGACGCGGTCGGCCATTTCCTCGGTGCTGACGATTTCCTTGCCCGGACGGTGGCCGCAGCGCTTGGCGCCGACCTGGTCCTCGATGTGGCAGGCGGCGGCGCCGAACTTGATCAGGCTCTTGACGGTGCGGGCGATGTTGAACGCCGACGGGCCGAAGCCGGTATCGATGTCGACCAGCAGCGGCACGTCGCAGACGTCGGTGATGCGGCGCACGTCCGTCAGCACGTCGTCCATGGTGTTGATGCCCAGGTCGGGCAGGCCCAGCGATCCCGCCGCCACACCGCCGCCCGAAAGATAGATGGCGCGGTAGCCGGCGCGCTTGGCCAGCAGGGCGTGGTTGGCGTTGATGGCGCCGATGATCTGCAACGGGCTTTCTTCGGCGAGCGCGCGGCGGAACAGGGCGCCGGCGGATTCGGGTCTGGACATGGGAAGTCTCCGTCATAGGGGCCGGGTGTCGTGACGTCGCCCCGGCTGGGATGTCAGGTCTTGCGGATCCGCGGCGGGCGTCGCCGGCCGGCGTGGAGCCCGCGCCGGCCATGACCTTACCGTGGCCACGGCATGTAAATCTGTCCCCTTCGCGACAATTCCTTGCGCGCTCGCAAAGAGACAGGTTTGCATGCCGCGGACGGCGCATCCGTGGAT
>NZ_JCBANN010000083.1:0-19848 GCF_059761975.1 Achromobacter sp. 46006 | reverse complement strand
CGCTTTTCGCCGCGCGGGGTCGCGTCGCAAGCTTTTCGGAGGGCCATATGGCGAAAGTACCCACAGTGAAACTGAACGACGGCGGCAAGATTCCGCAATTGGGCCTGGGCGTGTGGCAGGTGCCCGATGACCAGGCCGCGGCCAGCGTCAAGGAAGCGCTGGCGGCCGGTTACCGTTCGGTGGACACCGCTGCGATCTACGGCAATGAATCCGGCGTGGGCGCCGGGCTGCGCGCGGCGGGCGTGGCGCGCAAGGATCTGTTCATTACCACCAAGCTGTGGAACGACAGGCATGGCTTCGACGCGGCGCACAAGGCCATGGATGAGAGCCTGGAGAAGTTGGGCCTGGCCTACGTCGACCTGTATCTGATTCACTGGCCGGTGGCCGGCAGCGACAAGTTCGTCGACGCCTGGCGCGCCATGATCGAGATGAAGGAAGACGGCCGCGCCCGTTCCATCGGCGTTTCCAATTTCACCCAGGCCAACCTGGAGCGCCTGATCGATGCGACCGGCGTTACGCCGGCGGTCAACCAGATCGAGTTGCATCCGGGGTTCGCGCAACGCGAGCTGCGTGCCTTCCATGCCCGGCATGGCATCGCCACGGAATCGTGGAGTCCGCTGGCGCAGGGCAGGGTCACCGAGGACCCGACGATCCTGGAGCTGGCGCGCAAGCACGGCAAGTCGCCGGCCCAGGTGACGCTGCGCTGGCATCTGCAGCACGGCCTGATCGTGATCCCGAAGTCGGTGACGCCGGCGCGCATTCGCGAGAACATCGACGTGTTCGATTTCGAGCTGTCGGGCGTGGAGATGGCGGCGATCGACGCCATCAAGGAAGGGCCCCGCCTGGGACCCGATCCGGAGAAGTTCGGCAAGTAAGAAGGACGCGGGCGGCGGGGGCCGCCGGCGTGCCTGGGGCTTGCGCGAGGCGGATTCCCATATCGACCGGCCCTACGCTTCGGGTTGCCTGGGCGGGAAGAACCAGTAGCGCGCGATGACCGCCAGCAGGACGGTCAGCGCGATCCAAGAGGCCCAGTGCCAGCCGCCCGTGCCCAGCAGTGCCGCCAGCAGGCCGAAGACGCTGAGCACGCCCAGCAGGATTGGCACGCCCCAGACGAACAGGAAGCCGCGCGGGGATTTTTTGCTCATGCGGGACTCCGTTGCGGGGTGGCGGCGGCCTGGTGCTTGCGCACCAGTTCGGCGATGCGCGCTTCGGTGGCGCGGCGCCGCGCCAGCCACAGGTAGAGGCCGCTGACCAGCACCACGATGGTGATCAGATCGAGCACGGCCCAGATGATCTTCAGGGGCAGGCCGCCGTAGTCGCCGAAGTGCAGCGGACGCGACAATTCCAGCGCGGTCAGGTACCAGGGCATTTTCGCGATGGTGGTCAGCTCGCCGCTGCGGCCGTCGATCAGCACGGGCGTGTTCATCTTGGAGGTCAGGGGCGTGGCGCCGCGCATCCAGGTGATGTAGTGGTGCGGACTGCCGAAGGCGTTGCCGGGGAAGGCGATGAACGACACTTCGTTGCCGGGCAGGGCCTTGCGCGCGGTGTCCGCCGCGCTCTGGGCCGACGACAGTTCGGCCGGCACGCCCTGGCCCTTGTAGGGTTCGAGGATGCGCACCAGTTCGGTGGATTGCCACAGGCGGAACAGTGGGGTGGACAGTTCGTTGATGACGCCGGTCAGGCCCACTACGAAGGCCCACACCAGCGTCACGATGCCGAGCAGGTTGTGCAGGTCGAGCCATTTGAGGCGGGTGGAGCGGCCGGCGCGCACGGTGCCGAATTCCAGCTTCTTCATGAAGGGGCCGTACAGCACCACGCCGGAAACGATGGCGATGCAGAACAGCAGACCCATGAAGCCCAGGAACAGCTCGCCCGGCAGGCTGGCGAACAGGTCGACGTGCAGGGCCAGCATGATGCCCATGAAGGTGAAGCGGTCCTGGGTGTAGAGCGGGCCGTCGAGCAGTACGTCGCCGGTGCGGCCGTCCATGCGCACGGCGTGGCCGGAGACCTGGCCGTCGCCAGGCTTCTTGGCCATGCCGACGTAGACCTGGGGTTCGTCGGGGTCGAAGAACAGGTAGTCGACCACTTCGCCGGGATACATGGACTTGGCACGCTCGACCAGGGTGTCCAGATTGGCGGGGGGGGTCGAGGCCGGCACGTCCGACAGGGGCTTGCCGTCGTCGAGCCAGTGTTCGATTTCGTGGTGGAACACCAGCGGCAGGCCGGTCAGGCAGATGACGAGCAGGAAGATCGTACAGACCAGGCTGGTCCATTTATGGACCAGATACCAGGTTTTGATGGTTGAGGCGGCGGTCATGGCGACGGCGGGGCGGCGGCCCGGGTGGGATGGATGGAGAAAGACGGAACATTATCACGAATAATATCGATTCTCGTAACGTATTCTTGCTTCGGTGGCTGGCGCCGGGCATTGCCGGTGTGGCGTAATCGGGGGCGGATTAAAGCGGATTAAAGCGGGTTAAAAAGGAAGCTGGGCCCGATTGGGCGGGCTGGATCATCATGCAGCAACGTTTTCTGAAAGTGCCGCGCAACGAGCAGGGCCGCGATTTCGCGGTGGGCGACGTGCACGGTTGTTTTACCCGCCTGCAGGACAGCCTGGGGCGGATGGGGTTCGACGCCAGCCGCGACCGGCTGTTTTCCGTCGGCGACCTGGTCGACCGCGGGCCGGAGAGCGAGGCCGCGCTCGAGTGGCTGGCGCAGCCCTGGTTCTACGCGGTGCAGGGCAACCATGAGGACTATGCCGTGCGTCACGTGCGTACCGGGCAGGTGGACGTGGTGAACTGGCGCGGCTACGGCGGTGGCTGGTTCCTGGACCTGCCGGCCGACCGCCAGCAGGTCTATGCGGAAGCCTTCGACCGGTTGCCGATCGCGATCGAGGTGGACACCGGGGCGGGCGCGATCGGGTTGCTGCACGCCGACTGTCCGGTGCTGTTCTGGCCGCGCCTGGAATCGGCGCTGCAGGATCGCTACAAGCGCACCAGCGCTACCTGCCAGTGGTCACGCGAGCGGCTGCGGCAACTCGACCGCACCGGCGTGCTCGGGGTGCGCGCGGTGGTGGCGGGCCACACGCCGGTGGCCGCGCCGCTGGCGCTGGGCAATGTCTATCACATCGATACCGAGGGCTGGAAGGACGGCTACTTCACCTTCCTCGACCTGGAAACACTGCAGGCCTGGCCGCGTGCGGTGGTGACCGAACCGGCGGCTGTCGAGTCCGATTAGGCGACGGTTCCACGCTGCCAACGCAACGGGGGGACTTGCCTAGAGTGGTCGAGCCGCCAGCGGTCCGATGCTGTTGATGGCGCTGGCGCGGGCGCCGCTGGCTACGTCGGATTCGACGCGCGGCACCGGGATTGGCGGGATCGGCGGATTGCCGCCGTTGCCGCTGCCCGCTGCGCCGCCGCCCGCAGCGCCGCCAACCCCCGGGACCGGAAACGGCTGCGCTACCGGCGCCTGCCGGGCTGGCGGTTGCTGCGCCGGTACCTGCCCGGCTGGCGCAAATTCCGGCAAGCCGGCCTGGGGCGCGGTCAGCGGCGCCTGCGCCGCGCCCGGTGTCGGCAGCGGACGCACCGAGTTGTCGACGCCATCCGTGGAGCGGTTGTTGTTGAGGAAGTCGGTCAGCGGATCGCCGCTGGACAGGTCGAGCGAGGCGACCGCCTGGCCGGGCGGGAATTCGGAGAAATAGTATTCGCCGTTGTCCACCAGCAGGCCGTCGGGACGCGGCGCCGGCTTGGCCTCGGGCACGCCCTTGAGCACCGGTTGCATGTAGTCGAGCCAGGTGCTCAGTGCCAGGCCGCTGCCGAATTCGTTGGAGCCCAGCGACTTGGGCTGGTCGAAGCCCATCCAGACCGTCGTGGCCAGGGTGGGGGTGAAGCCCGAGAACCAGACGTCGACCGCCTCGTTGGTGGTGCCGGTCTTGCCGCCGATGTCGTTGCGCTTGAGCACCTGGTGCGCGCGCGCCGCGGTGCCGTTGACGGTGACGCCGCGCAGGATGTCGTCCATGACCCAGGCGGTGCGCGGGTCGATGGCGCGCGCGGCGGCGTCGCCGGCCACCACCGGCTGGGCCTGCATCAGCACGTTGCCGGAGCGGTCGGTGACCTTGGCGATCAGGTAGGGCGTGACGCGATAGCCGCCGTTGGCGAACACGCTGTAGCCGTTGACCACCTGCAGCGGCGTGGCGCCGCCGGCGCCCAGGCCCAGCGGCAGCACCGCCGGCCAGCGCGCCTTGTCGAACCCGAAGCGGGTCAGGTAGTCCTGCGCGTACTGCGGGCCGATGGCCTGCAGGATGCGGATGGTGACCATGTTCTTGGATTTGTACAGGCCCTGGCGCAGCGTCAGCATGGGTTCGTAGCGGTTGCCGTCGTTCTTGGGCTGCCAATCTTTCGAGCCGGTCTGGGCGGCGGTCAGCATGAAGGGCTGGTCGGAGATCTGCGTGGCGGGCGTCAGGCCGCGCTCCAGGGCGGCCGCGTACACGAACGGCTTGATGTTCGAGCCCGGCTGGCGCCAGGCCTGCGTGACCCGGTTGAAGGTGCCGCGGTTGTAGTCGAAGCCGCCGATCATGGCGCGGATGGCGCCGTCCTGCGGCACCATCGACACCAGCGCCGCCTGCAGCGCCGGCATGTTGATGATTTCCCAGCCGTCGCCGTTCTTGTGGATGTAGACCACCGAGCCGCGCTGCAGGCGCAGGCTGTCGCCGGCCTTGGGATTGAGGGCGCGTGCCACCACCGCCAGCGCCTTCTTGTCGGTGATGGTGATGATCTCGCGCGCGCTGCGCGCCACGGTCACTTCCTGCGGGCTGGCGGCCAGTACCACGGCGGTGAGCAGGTCTTCGCTGTCGGGCGTCTTTTCCTGCACGCCGTCGAGGATGTCGTCGAGCGCGGTGGCGTCTTTTTCGATGCCGTCGGGCAGGTCGATGCGGTCTTCCGGTCCGGGGTAGGGCGCGCGCCGGGTGTAGTCCAGCACGCCATCGCGCACGGCGCGGTAGGCAGCCTCCTGGTCCTTGGAGTCGATCGTGGTGTAGACGTCGATGCCCTTGGAGTAGGTCTGCTCCTGGAACACCCCGTACATCAGTTGGCGCGCCAGTTCGGCCGGGTATTCGCCATGGATGGCGAAGCCGCGGGTGCTGGCGCCATCGGCGCCGCGGACCACCAGGCGCTGCTTGAGCGCCTCGTCGGCCTGTTCCGGGGTCAGGTAGCCCAGCGCTTTCATGCGGCCCAGCACATAGTGCTGGCGGATCTCGGCACGCGGGAAGTTTGTGATGGGGTTGAACCGCGAGGGGGCCTTGGGAATGCCGGCCAGCATGGCGGCCTCGGCCGGTGTGACGTCCGCCAGCGGCTTGCCGAAGTACGTGCGCGCGGCGGCAGCGAAGCCATAGGCGCGGTGGCCCAGGTAGATCTGGTTCATGTAGAGCTCCAGGATCTGGTCCTTGGTCAGCTCCGACTCGATCTTGTAGGTCAGCAGCAGTTCGTAGAACTTGCGCGAGTAGGTTTTCTCGGATGACAGGTAGAAATTGCGCGCCACCTGCATGGTGATGGTGCTGCCGCCCTGGGTCTTGGATTGCTTGACCAGGTTGACGAGCACGGCGCGCGCCATGCCCATCCAGTCGACGCCGCCGTGCTGGTAGAAGCGGTCGTCCTCGGCCGCCAGCACTGCCTGGCGCATCACCGGCGGAATTTCGTCGAAGCGCAGCACATTGCGGTGTTCTTCGCCATATTCGCCAATCAGGACCTTGTCGGCGGTGTAGATGCGCAGCGGCACGCGCGGCCGGTAATCGGTCATGGCGTGCAGGTCGGGCAGGCTGGGCCAGGCCAGCGCGAGCGCCAGGCCGACCAGCAGCGCCCCGCAGACGCCGAGGCCGGCGGCGGCGGCGCCCGCCTTGATCAGGAGTCGTTTCCAGGGAAGGCCCGATTTGCCGCCCGGGGTGGCGGAGGAGTGCTGGGGGGTGCTCATTGCTGGCGATTCTAGGGCAGAACGCTATAGACCGGCGACCAGGCCGGAAGGTTTCGGTAACCAAAATTGCCCGCGGGGACGGTTCAGGGACCGGGCAGGGCATATGGGGACAGGGTAGAGCCTACGCGCGGCGCGGGTTCTGCGCAGCGCCACGGTGCAAGCGCGCGCTGAAATGTATTGCGCGCCGTGACAAACGGCAAGGCCGGTTGCAGGTGTCATGCCGCCGCCGCCCGCAGGTAGCGTTGCGGCGGCGCGCCCAGGGCGCGGTGGAACATGGCACTGAAGGCGCTGGCGCTGCGGTAGCCCAGGTCGGTGGCGATGCGTGCCACCGGCACTCCCAGCGACAGGCGGCAGACGGCGTCCGCCAGACGTACCTGTTGCACCCATTGACGGTAATTCAGTCCCAATTCAGCCTGGAACAGCCGGATCAGCGTGCGCGCGCTGGCGCCGACCTCGCCGCCCCAGTCCTCGATGCCGCGCTGCAGGCCGGGCTGGTCGAGGATGGCTTCGCAGATGATCTGCAGGCGCCGGTCGCGCGGCCAGGGGATCTGGAACGGCACGACCCGGGTGGTGGCCAGTTCGGACAGGATCAGCGCGGCCACCTGATCGGCGCGGCCGCCCAGCGGATAGTCGATGGGCTCGGCGGTCAGGGCCAGGATCAGCTCGCGCAGCAGGCCGCTGACCTCGATCACCTGGCACTGCGGCCAGTAGGCCCGCGCCGCGTCGGCCTGGATGTAGAGCGAACGCATCGAGACCGCGCCGACCATGTCGACGCCGTGCGGCACGCCGGCCGGCACCCACAGCGCACGCAACGGCGGCAGCGCCCAGAAGCCGCTGGGCGTGGTGACGCGCATCACGCCCTCGACGGCGTAGATGAGCTGGGCGCACGGGTGCGAGTGGGCGCCGGTGCGGGCGCCGGGCGCGAATTCCTTGGCCATCGCGGTCACGCTGCGAGGACGGTGCTGGTAGTCCTGGGCGTCGATGCTGCGGGCGGGGTCCAGGGGCGTGGGCCGGGTGGGCATGGTGTCACTTCCGACAAATATGTGAGGCCGGACTCTTGGTGCTCATGGCGTATTTTGTCACTTTCTCGACGAAAATTGTCAGTCCAGGGCGGGGCGCCCTTCCTACACTGGCAAGGTCCGGCGTGGCGCCGGGCGCTTTTCGTTATCCGACTCCGCCTTTCTCCATGAACCCGCCCCAGACCTCCGCCGCCGCGTTGCCCCACGACGCCCCGCCCGCCGTCCCGCCCGCGCCGCCGCCGGCCGTGGCCGATCCCAGCACCGCGTTCGCGGTGCTGGGCGCCATCAGCGTGGCGCACCTGATGAACGACATGATCCAGTCGATCCTGTTGGCCATCTATCCAATGCTGAAGGATTCGTTCAGCCTGTCGTTCGCGCAGATCGGCCTGATCACGCTGGTGTATCAACTGGCGGCCTCGCTGCTGCAGCCATTCATCGGCTTCTACACCGATCGCAATCCCAAGCCGTATTCGCTGCCGGTGGGCATGGGCTTCACGCTGGCGGGGCTGTTGTTGCTGTCGGTGGCGCCGTCTTTCGGCTGGCTGCTGGTGGCGGCGGTGCTGGTGGGCACGGGCTCGTCGGTATTCCATCCGGAATCGTCGCGGGTGGCGCGCATGGCCTCGGGCGGGCGCCATGGTCTGGCGCAATCGCTGTTCCAGGTCGGCGGCAATGTCGGCTCGGCAATGGGGCCGCTGCTGGCGGCGCTGTTCATCATTCCGCATGGCCAGCGCAGCGTGGCCTGGTTTTCGCTGGCGGCGCTGTTCGGCATCGTGGTGCTGACCGGCATTGGCCGCTGGTACCGCGCCAATCGCGTGCGCCTCAAACCGCGTGCGCGGCGCGACGGCGCCGGCCATGGCCTGACGCGCAACCAGGTGCTGGGTGCGCTGGGCGTGCTGGGCCTGCTGGTGTTCTCGAAGTACTTCTACCTGGCCAGCCTGAACAGCTATTTCACCTTCTACCTGATCGACAAGTTCGCGCTGTCGGTGCGCGAGGCGCAACTGTATCTGTTCCTGTTCCTGGCCGCGGTGGCGGTGGGCACGGTGGTGGGCGGACCGGTGGGCGACCGCATCGGCCGCAAGATCGTGATCTGGGTGTCGATCCTGGGCGTGGCGCCGTTCACGCTGTTGCTGCCGCATGCCAATCTTTTCTGGACCGGCGTGCTGGTGGTGGTCATCGGGGTGGTGCTGGCGTCGGCGTTTTCGGCCATCGTGGTGTACGCGCAGGAACTGGTGCCGGGCAAGGTCGGCATGATCGCCGGCCTGTTCTTCGGCTTCGCCTTTGGCATGGGAGGGTTGGGCGCGGCGGCGCTGGGCAAGCTGGCCGACGCCACCAGCATCGGCTACGTATACCAGGTGTGCGCCTATCTGCCGCTGTTGGGCATCGTGGCGGTGTTGTTGCCGGACGTGGAGCGCAAGCGCGCCTGACGTGAGGCCGGGCGCGGTGTGCGGGGCCGCTCGCCGTATCGCGTGCGGTATCGCGAGCCGCGCCGGCGCGGCCCGGGGATCAGGCCGCCGGCGAGGCAGCCGGCGGCACCGCGGCCAGATGCGGACGGCCCATTTCGATCGCCTGGATCTGGCCGTCGCCGCCATGGTGGATGATGGCGATGCGCGCGGCCCGCAGTTGCGTGATCTGGCGTGGCGTGACGGCGAAGCTCGCGGCCAGCCGCTGATCATCCAGCGGCGCGATCGGCTGGCGCCGGTCCTTGCCGCCGAAGCGCAAGTGATTGTAGGTCGCCCACAGAACCAGTACCGCTGCGTTCAACAGTGCCAGCACGGCATAGCTGCCCAGGGTCTGCAGCGTCGGCAGGAAGGTCGGCCAGAGGGGCGACTGCGGCCCGCTGGCCGCGCCGCGCAGGATGGCGACGATGCCGGCGCCAAATAGGTAGACGAAGGCGATCCAGCCGATCGCGGTCAGCAGCAGGTCGAACAGGTAGCCCACGCGCGAGCGTTTGGTGGTGATGATCATGATGCGTCCGGTGACTTGATGCCGCGGTCGGGGCTGGTCCAGCGCGCGCGCTGGGCCTGCTTGCGCAGCATGACTTTGGGGAAACTGACCAGCGTGGTGAACAGGCTGACCATCCAGTAGGCCAGGGGATACCAGATGACCCAGTAGAGCGCGCGCCACAGGCCCGGTTCGTAGCGGCGGTCGATCAGGATGCTGATGGCGAACTGCAGCAGGCAGACCATCGCCAGCATCATGCCGGTGAAGGCGGGCGGCATCAGGCTGGCGATGTGCATGTTGTTGGGCAGGGCCACGAACTGGCTCACCAGCCACAGCAGCACCGAGATGCCGAAGGCGAAAGCCCAGGCGGTCGACAGGCAGAATTCCGCCATCAGCGGCCACAGGCGGCGGTGGCGCCAGTTCCAGATCGAGCGCAGGTTTTTCAGGAACACCTCGGCGCCGCCCTGGGCCCAGCGCAGGCGCTGCTTCCAGATGCCGCGCAGCGTCTCGGGCATCAAAATCCAGCACAGGCCGCGCGGCTCGTAGAAGATCGACCAGTGGTCGCGCTGCAGCTTCCAACTGATGTCGATGTCTTCCGTGATCATGTCCAGGCTCCAGTAGCCGACCCGGTCCAGCGCCGCGCGGCGGAAGGCCGCGACCACGCCCGACACGGTGAAAACCTGGCCGTAGACGCGCTGGGTGCGCTTGATCAGGCCGATGATGGACGAGAATTCGCCCACCTGGACGCGGCCGATCAGGGTCGAGCGGGTGCGGATGCGCGGGTTGCCGGTGACCGCGCCGACGCGCGGGTTATCGATCAGCGGCGCCACCAGGTAGGCGGCGGCGTCCGGATCGAGCACCGCGTCGCCGTCGATGCAGACCAGGTATTCGCTGCGCGCGGCCAGCGCACCCATGCGCAGCGCCATGGCCTTGCCCTGGTTCTGCGCCAGGTGCACCACGCGCAGGCGCGGATGCTGTTCGGCCAGGCGGTCCAGCATCGGGCCGGTGCCGTCGCTGGAGCCGTCGTTGATGGCAATGACTTCGACGTGCGGATAGCGCTGGTTCAACGCCGCCAGCAGGGTTTCCTCGCCGTTGTCGGCCTCGTTGTAGCAGGGCACCAGGATCGACACCAGCGGGTTGCCGGCCAGCGCCGGCGGCGCTGCTCCGGGGCCCCACTGCCAGCGCCGCTCCCAGTGCCACCAGAAGTACAGGCCGCCGGCCATCCACATGCCGGACATGAATAGCGGGTAGAAGAAGACGAAGCCCAGCAGCGCCTGGCCGGTCAGCATCAGGGTGAAGCCGAACGGCGCGCCGAGCACCGCCAGCAGGATTATCAGGGCAATCAGACGGTCGATCATCGGATGGGATACCAGGCTTCTGAGATGGCGGGCCGGATGCCTTGCAACCGGGGCTGGTCTTGCGAGAAGTCATCGGGGTAGTAGCCGAAGCTGCGCGCGCCGCGCAGTTGCAGGCGCTGCATCCAGCCGGCCAATACCGCGGTGTCGATGGGCGTGGCCTCGGGGTGGCCGGGGCCGGTGCGCCAGTCGCGCGCCTGCAGCTCGAACACGGTCCGGTCGAGCGCGCCGGGGCGCCGCGCCACGGCGTCGACCAGCCGGTCGAGCCAGGCGTTTTCCTGGCCCTTGGGCACGTTTTCCATCAGCGGCATGGCCATGGGCGCGGTCCAGTCGTAGGCCGCCAGGAAGTCATCCAGGTTCTGCGCGAACCAGGCCTCGGACCGCGGTTCCAGGATCGGCAGGGCGAAGATGTTGCGGGCGGTCTTGATCTGCGGTCCGCGCACGGCGCGCACGCGGTCGGCCAGCTCGGCGGTGAATTCGACCAGGGCGCGGCTCTTGAAGCGCGTCCAGCGCTGCAGCGTGTCCGGATCGGCGCGCAACTGACCGATGTCGCCGGGCAGGCCGGCGGCGCGGTAGGCCGCCAGCGCGGCGGGACTGGCGTCCTCGAAGTCGGACAGCACGGCGTCGTCGTGGAACAGGATGCCGTCGAAGATGGCGTGGCGCGCCAGGTCCTCGTACAGATCGCCGATGCGGGCCCGCGCGGTGGCGTCGAACGGCGACAGGCGGCGGTACTGGTCCGGATCGGGTTGCGCCTTGGCCTGGCCCGGCTGCCAGCGCGTGACGCGCGGGATCGACGCGTCCAGGTCGTAGGCCAGCACCGGCATCCAGGCGTACACCATGACGTTGGCGCGGTTGTGCAACTGCCAGGCGGCGCGGTTGAACAGGTCGGCGCGCACCGGCAGCCAGCGGTTGGGGAAGTACACCGAACGCACCAGCCCGTCGCCGGTGGGGTCCGAATAGGCCTGCAGGAACACGGTGTTGATCTGCATGTCGAGGATGCGCTGCACCAGTTCGCCCAGGTTGCGCTCGGTCTGCGCCGGGTCCGGGTCGTAGACGTAGTCCAGGTCGACATGGGCCACGCGCATGAAGGGCGTGGCCTCCATGCCCACGACGCTGTTGGCGAACGGCTTGAGCGGCGGGTCGCTGGCCAGCAGCATGCGCGGTGTCGACATCAGGCGGTTCAGGCGGCCGGCGCCGTCTTCCAGCGTCAGCGCCAGTTGATAGCCGTTTTCCGCGGCGATGCGCAGCGTGCTGCCGCCTTCGGCGCCGTAGGGCCAGACCCAGACGCGCGGCTTTCTGCCGGTGGCCTGTTCTATCTTGCGGCTGATGGCGCGCACGTCGCCGCCCATGCGGGCCTCGAATTCCGCCTCGCTCTCATAGCGTCCGGTCTTGGCGTCGTAGCGGCGAATCGCCGCGGCCGGTTCGGTATTGCCTTGCGGATTGGCCAGCGCGCCGTAGTGCGAAGCGTTGGTGTGGGCGGCGATCTCGACCAGCCCGGACTGCGAAATCGCGCGGATCTCGTCCCAGTTCAGGAAGCGATTGCGCGATTCCGGAGTGCCGCCGAAGTCCACCTGCTTGTCGGCTGACGTGTCCATCCAGGTGCCCACCGGGGCCAGCACTGCCGGCCAGCGGTAGGCCTTCAGGATCGGCAGCACGCGGGTGTAGAAGCTGCGGTAGCCGTCGTCGAAGGACAGCAGCACGGCGCGATCTGGCAGCGGCTTGCCGCCCTGGCGCGCGGCCAGGATCTGGTCGACCGAGACGGCCTGGTAGCCGTTCTCGCGCAGCCAGGCCAACTGGTCGACCAGGCGGTCGGTGCGTACGCTCAGAAAGGCCTGGTCGGGGTCGTCGTCCTCGACGTCGTGGTAGGCCAGTGCCAGGAAATTCCCCGGCACCCAGGGTTGTTCGGCGGGGGCCACGGGCCGTTCGGACGGCGCCGTGTAAACCGGGATGTCCTTGGCGCAGGCGGTCAGCGCCAGGATGGCCAGCAGCAGCAGGGCCGCCAGCAGGAGTCGGATGGGTAGCTTGAGCAGCATGGCGGTCTCAGAAGCGGTAGGCAAGGTCGAACACGATGCGCAGTTCGCGCTCGCGCTGGCCGTCGTAGGGGCGGCTGATGCCGGTGACCATCGCGCCCATGTCCAGCACGTCGTTGGCGCGGTAGCGCTGGCCGTAGCCCAGGGCGATGACGCCGCCGGTGCCGTGGCCCTGCTGGGTGTAGGTGCCGGCGCCGATCGTGCCGATCTGTTCCCAGGCGGTTTCGTAGCGGCGGTACAGCGTGTGCGTGACACGCGCGCCCGGCAGGATCATCAGGTCCGAGCGAGGGTTGTAGTACGGCGCGTCGTCACGCGTATTGCGCTGGGTCGACAGATCCAGTTCCAGGTCGGCCTTCAGGTGCGGCGCGGTGTAGACGCGCTCGCGCCCGGCCAGGCCCAGTTCCCAGCGCTGGTTGCCATCGGAAAAGCGCGACGGCGCCAGCGACAGGGTCCATTCGCGCCGTTCGTTGGCGCGCCAGCGCACGAAGCCGCTCAGGCGGTTGGCCTTGATGTCGTTGGTCAAGGCGCGCAGCGGCGTGTCGCGCGACAGCACTTCGCCCGAGCCGCCCACCTGCCAATGGTCGTCGATGTCGTAGGCGGCCGACAGCCGCAGGCCGGGCTGGATGCCGTGGCCGTAGCTGTGGCTGGACACTTCGCCTTCGAGCGTGAGATCGCGGCCGCGCCATTCGACGCCGGTACGCAGCCAGCGGTAGGTGCCGCGGCCTTCCTCGAAGTCGCCGCTGGCGTAGCCGCCACCGCCGAAGGCGCGCCAGTTGTAGTCGATGGGCGGGGAGTACAGCACCGCGTCGATGCCGAAGTCGCCATTGCCGTTGACCGGGCTGTCCGACGCCAGGCCGCGATAGCCGCTGAGGCGCAATTCGGCCTTGTTGTGCACGTCCCATTCGCGCGCCAGGCGGCGGCTGGTCAGATTCTCGGGCGCGCGCGCCAGCGTGTCGGCCGACAGGGCTTCGGCCTGGCGCCATTCCTGCAGGTCCAGCGCGGTGAATCCCTGGCCATTCTCGACCGACAGGGCGCGCGGCGCCAGGGTCTCGGCCAGTTTCAGTTGGCGCTCGGCGGCGCGCGGCTGGTCGCGCCGGCGTTTGACCGCGGCCAGGTCGGCGCGCAGGCTGGAATTGTTGGGGGCGTTGGCCACCATGTCAGCCAGCCGCTGCTCGGCGGCCACGGTATCGTCGGCCTGCAGGCGCGCCGCGGCCACGGTCTGCTCGCTTTCCAGCTTGAGATCGTTGGGATTGCGCGTGGCCTGGCCCTTGTAATAGAGCCAGGGCGCGTAGCCCGTGTCAATGGCGTCGGTGACGGCGCCGGTCTGGTCGAATTCCTCGGCCTCGGCCAGCGCGTAGTACAGGCCGGTCTCGGTGTTGAGGCGGTCTTCGGCGTCGTCGTCGCGGCTGGCGCCGCCAGCGCCGACCTGGCGGTAGAGGTCGCGCGCCTTTTCCGGTTGGCGCAGGTACAGGTAGGCGGCGGCCACGTCGTTCAGGGCGTAGCGCGGCACGGTGACGCCCTCGGCCAGCAGCGCCTCGTACTCGCGCACCAGGTCGGCCATGCGGACCCGGGCGTGCAGCGCATGCAGCCGGTCGATGCGGGCGCGCCGCACATCGTCGCGGGCTGCCTGGCCCAGGGCCTGCCAGGCGGGGATCAGCGTGTCGTAGCGCGCCAGCACGCGGTCGGCGATGGTGAATCGCTCGGCCTCGCTGCGTGTGGGCATGGCGGCCAGCCGCACCTGCTGGGCCAGGGCATCGCCCTCCAGGTGCCGCAGTTGCGCGGCGTCGAACAGATCCGGATGCTGGCGCGCCAGATCCAGCGCCGGCTGCGCCAACCGCGCGCGGCTGAGCGCGCCGATGTATTCGCGCAGCACGTAGGGTGTGCCCGGCGCGATCGCCAGTGCCTGGTCGGCCTGGTGCAGGGCTTCATAGGGCTGGCGCAGGCGCGCATGGACGTAGCCCAGGGCCAGGCGCGCGTCGACCTCGCGCGGGGCGCGCTTGATCCAGGCCTGGCCGGCGGCCCGCGCGGCTTCGGTCTGGCCGGCGTCGGCCAGCGTCATGATCTCGCCCGCGGCGAAGGCGGACTGGCCGGGATGGCGCCGCAGTCCGGCGCGGTAGGCCGCCAGCGCCTCGGGCCAGCGGCGCAGGTCGCGGTAGGCGCGCGCCACCGCCAACTGGATGTCGGCGGGCAGCGCCGCCGCGGGCGGCAGGGATTCGTAGGCGGCGACGGCTTCGGCCGGCCGCCCGGCCCAGCCCGCGATGACGATGTGGTCGTACACCGCTTGCCGGCCGGCGGCCGGTCCCTGTTGGCGCAACATCGCCAGGGCGGGCTCGTAGTCGCCGGCGCGGGCGCGCGCGATCAGCGCGTCATAATCGGCGCCGGGGGCCGCCAGCGCCAGCGCGGGGGCCAGCAGCGCGCAGGCCGTCAGCGCCTGCAGTCTCGATCCGGCGGCGGGCCGCCGTACGGCGTGCTCCACATAGCGGTCGGCCTGGGCCCCGGGGGGCGTGATTCTTTTCAGCATCTGTAGTACTTCCGCAGTTGCGACAAGGGCGCTCATGGCTCCGCCAGCCAGACGCAGGGGGCGCGCATCGCTGAAAGCTTGGCGCGGACGCGCGTGGCGCCAGCGGCGAAGGGGAGAGCGTTGGGTAATGTCTGCGCGGTGCCCGCTGCGGGGACCTTCGCACTCGCGCAAGGGAGTGCATGGCTAGTACGCGCCACGCCCGTCAGGCGTGGTTGCGGCGCTTCTGGCGGCACCGGCAACAGGCCGAACTTTATGGGTTTTCGGCCGATCCAACTGTCAATTAGTGCAAAGGAAGGGTTACGACACGCGTGGCTGGCGTATTCTCTGTCGCATACCGCGCAACCGTCGTGGCGGTATGGCCGCTTTCGGGGCTTCCCGCAAGGAACGTTTCGCCCACGACGGAAGGGCGGCATGGTCCGCCACGCAAGTAACAAAAAACGTCAAGCGTGCAGGTCTGTAACTTATTCCCGATGCTGCACACGGTGCAACGGATGTTCCAAGACGGCGACCACCCGAGAGGGCGCGAGCCGGCAAACACATGACGACAGCTTTGTTTTTCCTGGTGTGGGGCCTGGCAACGGCCCTGGTGCTGCCATTGTTGCTGCCGCTTCATGCGCGCGGCGTGCCCGGCGTGCAGGCCTTCACGGCCGCCAATGCCTTGGCGGTGCTGTCGCTGCTGGCCTATGCCTCGTCCGAGATCATGCCGCCGGCCGCCTATGTCATGGTGTCCAACGGAGCCTGGCTGGCCGCGATGAGCCTCGTGTATGTGGGCGTGCGGCAGTTCTTCGGCCTGCGGCCCCAGGCCCGCCGCGTGACCATGGCGGCCATTTGCGCGGTTGGCGCCATGGCGCTGATGCTCTACCACCGGGACGATCTGGTGGCGCGCATGACATTGTTCTCGATCTACACCTGTGTGCTGATGGCGGCCACCGCCATCGTGGTGTACCGCCAGCGCCGGCGCATCCAGACGCCGGGCGTGATGCTGTACGTGCTGCTGTCGATGGCGGGGCTGGCCACGCTGCATGCGTTGCGCGCGGCCATCTATGGCAGCGGCTGGGTGCAGGCTTCGTCGCTGCTGGATCCGGAGCCGTGGGGCCTGTTCTTCATCGTCTGCGGCTCCGTGACGGTGCCGGCGCTGTTCCTGGCGCTGCTGTTGCTGATCCAGACCTGGCTGTCCGAGCAGATGCAGGCTGCCCTGACCTTCGACAGCCTGACGGGGGCCTATTCGCGCCGCAGCATCCTCGACGAACTGGAGCGTGAACTGCGGCGCTGTGCGCGCAACCAGGGTCGGCTGGCGGTGCTGGTGCTGGACATCGACCATTTCAAGTCGATCAACGACCGCTATGGCCATGCCACTGGCGACGCCGCGCTGCGTCATTTCGCGCGCATCGTGCCCAAGGCGGTGCGCGCCAGTGACCGCTTCGGCCGCCTGGGCGGCGAGGAATTCGTGCTGCTGATGTACGACTGTGACGCCGCCCGCGCGCTGGTGCAGGCGCAGCGGGTTTGCGATGCCCTGCGCGATTCGCCGCTCCAGGTGCAGGGGCAGGCGTTGCGCATGACTACCAGCGGCGGTGTCGCGACCTTCCAGCCGGGCGACAGCGCCGATGGCATCCTGGCCCGCGCCGACCTGGCCTTGTACAAGGCCAAGGAACTGGGCCGCGACCGTGTCGAGATGGCCTGGAGCGGACGGACGTCGGGCCGCCCGCAGGCGGCCCGGCAGCAATTGGCGGACGCCGCGCTGGCGTCCGGGGCCTCGGACCTTACGGCTTGAGGTGCTCGACGAAGAACTTTTCCATGGCCGCGTAGAACTCGAACTTGTTTTCGTCGTTGTGGAAGCCGTGGCCTTCGTTGTCCTTGACCATGTATTCCACGTCGACGCCGCGCGCCTTGAGCGCCTTGACCATCTGGTCGCTCTCGTCCTTGTTGACGCGCGGGTCCTTGGCGCCCTGGGCGATGAACAGCGGCGTCTTGATGCGGTCGGCGTGCAGCGCCGGCGAGGTGGCGGCCAGGCGGTCCTTGTCGCGCACCGGGTCGCCGACCATGTCCTGCATCTTGTCCAGCATCGGCTTCCAGTAGGGCGGAATCGACTTCATGAACGTGAACAGGTTGGACACGCCGACGTAGTCGACGGCAGCGGCGTACAGGTCGGGCGTGAAGGTCACGCCGGCCAGCGTGGCATAGCCGCCGTAGCTGGCGCCATAGATGCCGATGCGCTTGGGATCGGCGATGCCCTGCTTGACCAGCCATTGGACGCCGTCGGTGATGTCGTCCTGCATCTTCAGGCCCCATTGGCCGAAGCTGGCTTCCCAGAAGGCGCGGCCATAGCCGGTGGAGCCGCGGAAGTTCATCTGCAGCACGCAGAAGCCGCGGTTGGCCAGGAACTGCACTTCGGGGTTGTAGCCCCAGCCATCGCGCGCCCACGGGCCGCCGTGCGGGTTGACGATGCACGCCAGGTTCTTGGGATCGCGCCCGGCCGGCAGGGTCAGGTAGCCATGGATGGTGAGGCCGTCGCGGCTCTGGTAGCTGATCGGCTGCACCCGCGCCATGTCGGCCTCGGGGATGGCCGGGTTGATATCGGCGAGTTTGCTGAGCGTGTTCGCGCGCGCGTCGTAGATGTAGCGCGAGCCGGGCGTGCGGTCGTTGTAGGCGGCGACGATGAATTTGTCTTCGTCGCGGTTGGCGCCCTGGATGGCGAACTGGTAGCCCTCGAGCTGGGCTGACAGCTTCTTGAACAGCGTTTCGGTCTCGGCGTCGAAGAACTTGTATTGCGGCTTGTCGGTCTGGTACGAGGCCACCGTCAGCACGCGGCGCTTGCGCGAGAAGCCGGCGGCGTCCAGGTCGACGCTGTCCGGGGTGAAGATCTCGTCTTCCTGGTCCGGGCGGGCCGGGTCGATGATCACCAGCCCGAGCTTGTCGCGGCCGCGGTTGGACAGGGCGTAGAACTTCTTGTCGTCGAAGGTGAAGAAGGCCGGGCTGACGCTGGTGCGATAGTCGGTGGTGAACAACGGACGGAATTCGGAGGCTTCGTCGTCGCGATAGAGCAGGGTGGTGTTCAGGCCGTCGCTGGTGACCGCGGCGCGCACCTTGCCAGCGTGGTCGGTCTGCCAGCCGACGATGTTGCCCGGGTTTTGGGCCACCAGCACGCCGGCGCCGGTGTGCACGTTGACGCGGTAGACGTCGAACACCTGCGGGTCGCGTTGGTTGTGGCTGATGAGGATGTGGTCGGGGTCGTCTTCGAGGTCGTCCTCGATGCTGGCGCGCACGCCGTCGTAAGGGGTCAGGTCGGTGACCTTGCCGGTCTTGGCGTCCACCGCCAGCACGTGGAAGTTCTCGTCGCCGCCGAAGTCCTTCTGGTAGAGCACCACGTCGGGACCCTTCCAGAAGAAATTGCTGATGTCGCGGGCCGATTCGCTGGTCAGCTTGCGCGGTTCGCCCACCGGTTTGCTGCCTTCGAGGGCCTGGACGTAGATGTTCATGCGCGGCGGCTTGCCGTCGACGCTGGTGGGCTGCATGAAGCCCAGCGTCTTGCCGTCGTCGGCCAGGCGGAAGAAGCCGCGTTCCGGATTGCGGAAGAAGTCCTTCAGCGGGTACGCGCGGGGCGGCTGCGCGGCGGCGCTGGCGCCCAGGGAGGCGCCGACGATGCCGGCGGCCAGGATGGTGTGTTTCATGAATGAGAGCAAGGCATACCTCCGACGATTTCACCCGGCCGCGGGCGCCGCCGGACTACTGGTCGATAATGCCATAGCCGCGGGCGGGGTGTCGAACCGGCCCGGGCACTTATGCCGGTAGCCCGTTTGCGGGATAATCGCGGCTATCAATCTGGAGAAACACATGGTTCGGAATCTGGTCGCGGTGTCGGCGCTGGCCTTGGGCCTGGCGGGCTGCTCCCTGGGCATTTCGCAGGATGGCTCGTCGCCGCACAGCGAGTTCAAGGCGCCGGTCGCCTTCAAGGACGCCTATGCCACCACGGTGCGCCAGGCCAACGCCTGCCTGCGCAGCACCGACAACGCCTACCGCGTGGTGTCGAACCTGGACGAGAGCGCCCAGACCGCCGTGGTGCGGGTGCTGGCGCCGTACAGCGACAACGAAATGACCCGCGTCGACCTGAAGGCGGCCGGCCCCGCCGCCACCGATACCCGCATCGTGATGTGGGGCAAGGGCACCTGGGACGCGGCGGCGCTGCGCGCCATGCAGGATGCGATCGTCTACGGCATGAGTTCGTGCGCCAGCTACATGCCGCTGGACCCGCGGCCGCCGGTCAAGCCGTCGCGGGATCTGCCGAAGTAGCGC
This sequence comes from Achromobacter sp. 46006, assembly GCF_059761975.1. Lineage (NCBI taxonomy): Bacteria > Pseudomonadati > Pseudomonadota > Betaproteobacteria > Burkholderiales > Alcaligenaceae > Achromobacter > Achromobacter sp. 46006. The sequence continues at coordinate 728 of NZ_JCBANN010000083.1, read as the reverse complement.
GGCGGGATGCCGCGCGGCCTGGTCGCGGCACATGCGGGCTCCATCGGCGCCAATGGAGCGGGCGCGGGTGACCGCGCTCAGAACTGATAGCGCACCCCGACCTGGCCGTTGTAGTCGTGCTTGAGCTTGCCGGCGAAGCTGCTTTCCACCTGGCTGTAGATCCGCCAGTTGGCGGACAGCCTGGCGTTCAGCGACAGGTTCACCAGATAGCGGCTGTCGTCCGCCATCGGGTTGCGCAGCACGTCGTCCGGACTGCCGTTGTTCACGATGTCGATGCCGCCGCCGCGCCGCAGGTTCTGCAGCCGGAACAATCCGGCGGACACGGCCAGCGCATGCTGCTCATCGGACCGCAGGTTCAGGCCGACGGCCGCGCCGATCTTGGCGTAGACCGGCCGGCTGGCGTTGACGCGCACGTCGACACTGTCTTTGCCGCCATGCAGGGTGTAGCCGCTGGTGGCGCCCGCGACGACTTCGGCCGATGGCTCGATGAAGGCGCCGCCGTTGAGCAGGTTCAGCCGCCATCCGGCCTGCACGCTGGCCAGCAGCGACGTCGACCGCGCGCCCTGCGCGGCAATGTTCAGTTGGCTCGGGAACTGGTAGGTCTGGTTGGTTTTCAGGTACTTGGCGATGACGTCGACGAACGGGCCGTCCTCGTGGATCAGGGCGTAGTAGAGGCCGATGCCGCCCGTGGTGTGCCGTTCCGACAACTGGCCTTCGCCCTGGCCGGA